>NZ_FPBI01000065.1:0-1904 GCF_900116595.1 Mesorhizobium sp. YR577
CCAAGACCGCCGTCGCCGCCAATCACACCGTCGAGCGAGCCGACGACGCCACCGATCGTGCCACCAATGTCGCCGATGCCGCCAAGACCGCCGTCACCGCCAATCACACCGTCGAGCGAACCGACGACGCCACCGATCGTGCCACCAAGATCGCCGATGCCACCAAGGCCGCCGTCGCCGCCAATCACACCGTCGAGCGAACCGACGACGCCACCGATCGTACCACCAAGATCGCCGATGCCGCCAAGGCCGCCGTCACCGCCAATCACACCGTCGAGCGAGCCGACGACGCCACCGATCGTGCCACCAAGATCGCCGATGCCGCCAAGGCCGCCGTCGCCGCCAATCACACCGTCGAGCGAGCCGACGACGCCACCAATCGTACCGCCAATGTCGCCGATGCCGCCAAGGCCGCCGTCACCGCCAATCACACCGTCGAGCGAGCCGACGACGCCACCGATCGTGCCACCAAGATCGCCGATGCCACCAAGGCCGCCGTCACCGCCAATCACACCGTCGAGCGAACCGACGACGCCACCGATCGTGCCACCAAGATCGCCGATGCCGCCAAGGCCACCGTCGCCGCCAATCACACCGTCGAGCGAGCCGACGACGCCACCGATCGTACCGCCAATGTCGCCGATGCCGCCAAGACCGCCGTCGCCGCCAATCACACCGTCGAGCGAGCCGACGACGCCACCGATCGTGCCGCCAATGTCGCCGATGCCGCCAAGACCGCCGTCACCGCCAATCACACCGTCGAGCGAACCGACGACGCCACCGATCGTGCCACCAAGATCGCCGATGCCACCAAGACCGCCGTCACCGCCAATCACACCGTCGAGCGAACCGACGACGCCACCGATCGTGCCACCAAGATCGCCGATGCCACCAAGGCCGCCGTCACCGCCAATCACACCGTCGAGCGAACCGACGACGCCACCGATCGTGCCACCAAGATCGCCGATGCCGCCAAGGCCACCGTCGCCGCCAATCACACCGTCGAGCGAGCCGACGACGCCACCGATCGTACCGCCGATGCCACCAAGGCCGCCGTCACCGCCAATCACACCGTCGAGCGAACCGACGACGCCACCGATCGTACCGCCAATGTCGCCGATGCCGCCAAGGCCGCCGTCACCGCCAATCACACCGTCGAGCGAGCCGACGACGCCACCGATCGTGCCACCAATGTCGCCGATGCCGCCAAGACCGCCGTCACCGCCAATCACACCGTCGAGCGAGCCGACGACGCCACCGATCGTACCGCCGATGCCACCAAGGCCGCCGTCACCGCCAATCACACCGTCGAGCGAACCGACGACGCCACCGATCGTGCCACCAAGATCGCCGATGCCGCCAAGGCCACCGTCGCCGCCAATCACACCGTCGAGCGAGCCGACGACGCCACCGATCGTACCACCAAGATCGCCGATGCCACCAAGGCCGCCGTCGCCGCCAATCACACCGTCGAGCGAGCCGACGACGCCACCGATCGTGCCACCAATGTCGCCGATGCCGCCAAGACCGCCGTCGCCGCCAATCACACCGTCGAGCGAGCCGACGACGCCACCGATCGTACCGCCAATGTCGCCGATGCCGCCAAGACCGCCGTCACCGCCAATCACACCGTCGAGCGAGCCGACGACGCCACCGATCGTGCCACCAAGATCGCCGATGCCGCCAAGGCCGCCGTCGCCGCCAATCACACCGCCAAGCGAGCCGACGACGCCACCGATCGTACCGCCAATGTCGCCGATGCCACCAAGGCCACCGTCGCCGCCAATCACACCGTCGAGCGAGCCGACGACGCCACCAATCGTACCGCCAATGTCGCCGATGCCGCCAAGGCCGCCGTCACCGCCAATCACACCGTCGAGCGAGCCGACGACGCCACCGATCGT
>NZ_FPBI01000015.1:0-183694 GCF_900116595.1 Mesorhizobium sp. YR577
GCCGCAGTTCGAAATCCCCATAGCCATCGAACGTGGCCCGCGGGTTCCAGCATGAGAGGCTTTCGTACGCCTGCCGGCACCCGAAACCCTTCACCTAATCGGACATTGAGGCAAATTTGGCCGTTCGCCGAAAGCGGTCGTTTTCTCTATGCCGAGTTAAGTGTTTGTTCGCACTCGTTCGACGGCCGCTAGGCACTACCGGTTGACGTGGTCAATGGTGCAGGCGACTCGGCGGCGGCGGCCATCCGCCAAGCGTATCGGACGCGAATTCAAGCCTCCAGCGCCGATTGACATCCAACTGGCGGAGGTCGCCGTCCACGTCGCAGGCGCACACGATTATGGGTTGGCCTCCTTCAGCTTCCTAATGTAGTTTTCGGGAAACGTGCTTGACGGGTTGTCCGACGGCGTATTCAACCCTATGGCCTCGGCAATCTCCTTGACCAGGGCATTGCAGTTCTTGCCGCCATTGCCGAACAGGGCATATTTCGGATCGTTGGACGTCCAGGCAGAAAGTACGGCCTTCGCCTTTTCTTTCGTCTCGTCGTCGACGTTCTTACGATACCTGATTTTAGATGGATAATCATTCTCCTTGAAGGTGACGATCCCTTTAGTTCCGACGAACGTTTTGATGATGGTCATCTTGCCGGAATCTGCCGGATAGTATCCAAAAATGCCCTCGTATACGGTGAGACCGTTATCTAGTTCAGTCCCCAGCGCCACGAACGCATGACCGGTCAAAGTGTCATCGCGGGCGAAGAACGAAACGAAAGGCTGTTTCGAAACGCTGTTGATGTAGTCGTCGTATAGATCAGCCCGTGCTGGAAAAGATGAAGCTAGCAGAAATAACGAGCCTTGGACAAAGGTTCGCCTTGTTAACATCGAAAACTCCCGAATATTGTCCGTCAACTATTTCGCGCAGGCGCCGTTTTTGCACAGGATCGCCGTCGACATATTGACGTCGTCGGTCGAGTCATAATCCGGCTGCTGGTCGTAGGAGAGTTGGCCGCAACACGAAAATGCGCGTTGGGTATTGTAGATCCAGAAACGCTTCAGATCGGGATCCTTATTTGCTCTGTCCTCGCTGTCCTGCGACCAGGGGAGCGTCCGTTTCGAGCCGTCGTCTCCCACCAGCCACATCGTGAATATGTCGGGCGAACGCGTGATGCGAGCGACGCACTGGTCGCCGATCTCGATCAAGCCCACCAGCCGAGCAGGGTACTCCTTCGCGAGGCTCTTCTTTTTCGCTGCAAGTACCCCAGGCACACGCGGGTCGTCCTGACAGAAATCGGGGCCGCAAGCGCATTGCGCGAAGCTCTCTACAGTGACCGCATATGACGCGAGGCACGTCGACAAAATGAAGAACAACCGTCGCGCTGACATCTGATCCCCCCGTTTCGAACGACCGTGCGGTCGGGTTTGAACAAGATACAGGATGCTATTCCGCTTTTGAGACATCCTTCGGCGCTGCCGGCTTGCCGGCTTTCGCGCTTTGCTGCAACTCGCGCCTGAAGACACCGATGCCACCGCCCATGTCTGCCATCACGGCCAAGATGCGCCCGCGGCCAAACAGCAGGACGATAAGGACAAGCACGATCGCCCAATGCCAGATGCTTAACGATCCCATCTCGGTCCGCCTCCAAATTCTTCGACGCACTGACGCTCGGAACCCACCGCGCAACTAACGCCAAGGTAACAAGGCGTCCCGCACTGGCGCGAGCAAATCCGTTGCAACAGAATATTCGGCTCGCGAAATCCTTCGTGGCGCGCGCAAGCAATCGGTTCGCGAGCACTTCGAAAAAACGAGTTTTAAACTCCTATCCATCTTCAGACTGCAAGTATTTTCCTCTAAGATCAATAGACCGACGAATATTTTTACTTTGTGTATTGACGCGGAAGCACACCGCCGCAACAATTGACACGAAGGGTGGGGTAAATTCGAGCGTCAACGACTAAAGGGGGAGTCATGGCCAGGTCGCGTGAGTGTGGCGGGCTGCCACTCGGGCGGAGCCGGCCTGTCGGCTGGCAGGAGATCTTAAACCCAAAATGGTGCGTCGTGGCCTGCTGGGCGGGCTTTTGGCTGCTACGATCTCGAATTCGTCATCGCCGAAGACCAAAGCGCTGTCACCGTGCAGGAGATCGAGGTCAAGCGTTTCATGGAAGATCCAAAGCCACCGCTGGCGTCCCATCTTAACAATCTGCCACGGGTTGCCTTGTTTAGCATGCTTGCGCATTCGTGCGTGACCTGACTGAATTCGCTGCGCGGCTACAATGGGGATTTACTTTGACGTAAACTGATAGGTCGTCTTGCACTGCATCGTCGTTCGAAATGGGGTTGATGAGGGGTGTGATCATCAATGTCGGCGAAATCCAAAGGGCCGGGTCGTGGCGTGCGAGGCGTGTTCGACGCCGAGAGCCATCCCCTCGGCCTGCAGAGCATCATCAATCCCCGGCTGACCCGGCGGGCGCTGCTCGGGGGGCTGGCCGCTTCCCCAATTCTCTACAGCGGCGCCGCGCGGGCGAGCGAGAACGCCTGGTACGACCTTGAATTCGAGCTGTCGCCGGACCTGAGCACGCTCGCTGTCACGGAGATCAAGGTCGTCCCGCAGCAGGTGGACAACGGCTGCGGCGACGATGCGGACGCCGGTGTCCGCACGATGGCGTGCCGGTGGGAAATACCGGCCGCGGCGTTCGGCCCGGATGCCTTCTTCGATATGGACGAGCCGGCTCCCAACGGCATCTGCGCCCCGTCCCCGGCGCCGCAGCGCAGCGTCTATGTGCGCCACGTCCAGTACGGCCTGCGCTTCAAAGGCGCGGCTCCCCCCGCGCCGAAGCCGCCGAAACCGGGCGATCCGTACAAGAAACGCAACTTCGTCGGCTTCGTGTTCACCAGACCGGGAACGCGGTGGCAGATCGCCTATCTGACCGATCTGTGGCTGCAGAGCAGCGGCGGCATCGACCCGATCATCAGCAGCAAGCCGGCGGAATTCCAGGCGTTCCTGGGGATGCCCGCGGAGCCCAGGGTCGACGCGCGCGACCTCGACGGCAACAGCCCGCCGGAACCGTTCGAGACGATCATCTCGGGGCGCGTCGACGGGACGCTCAAGGCGATGTTCTCCGGGCTGATCGGCTCCGCCCGTCCATCGTCCGGGGTGTTCCGGGTGATGCTCGACCGAAACCTGGTCTGGAAGATATCCGGGCTCGACACGGCCCGCCTCATCGCCCACGACGGCAAGGTTTCCTTCCGGGACTTCAGCTTCGCCTGGCGCAAGACGCTCGCCGAAACGACGGCGGCCACGGGCGGCGGGCAGGCAACCGCTACGGGCGGCAAGGAAGCCGCGGCCGGGCAGACCAAAGCCCCGGGGACGAACCCCGACGCAGCAATCATCTATTTCGCGGGCTCAGCCGCGGGCGGAACACTTGAGATCAGCAACGCGGCCGGCATGATCGAGATCGGCGACGGGGCCAGCCATCACGTAAGGTTCAGGCCGTACGACGCATGCGCGCTGCGGCTTGACGCGATCGTCGGAACGGCTCCAACCGTGCCAAGCCGCCTGCAGGTGGTGTGCGCCGTCTCCGCCGGGGCCGGCGTGCTCGCCGTCGCGGACGGCGCCGCCGTCGTCGCGGACGGCATCGCCGGCTCCGCATTCACCCTGACGCAGACGCGCATGCCGCAAGCGGGGGCGTCGCCGGCGGTGCGCGACGTCCTTTGGGGCGATTCGGAAGGCGTCGGCCCGTTCTTCCATAAATCCGTCGACACGCGCGGCAAGGCGAGCCGCGGCGACATTCTTTCGCCTGTAGGACGGCTGCGGATCGACAAGCCGGCGACGGCGGTCAAGACACCATCCAAGGCCAAGACCGATGGCGACGCAAAGACGAGCGATGCAAAGACGGGCGTTGAAAAGGGCGGCGGATCGGCAGCCGACAAGCTTGATTCCGCCGCCCCGGCCGGGCAGCCCTCGGCCGTAACCGTCGGGACCGAGGCCGCCGACCGCTGCGAGGGACAGGCAGCGCCGCAAACGACGGGTAGGGGAAAGGACGAACTCGCGCGCTTCCTGCAAATGGCGAGCGGCGACCGGAGTGGCGCACCGGATGCGACGCTCTACGTCCTGCACGATCGCCAACCCGACGCGAGCGCTCCAGGCGGCCTGCGCCGCGTCCAGTTCGACGTGACGCTGCTCGCGGCGCCCGCCGCGCTGCCGGACGCCAGTTGGAGCAGGCTCGCGTTCAAGAACGCCGACCTCAGGCTGACCTACGAGGACGGGACGGAGATCGCGGAGCTGATCGGGGGCGAGTATCCCCGGCCGATCGCGTCAAGCTTCGTCTGGGTAGGCCCGTCCGTGGGGCAGGGGCCGCGCCTCGCGGCGTTCGATCTTTCCGGCGCGACGTTGAGTTGCGGCCGCGACTACGACCTGATGAAACTGCGCCTACGTTTCCGCGACCTCACTCTGGTCCACGCGCCGGGTCCAAGAATTGTCCCGGCGCGCGACGACGCGCGCGTGCGGATCGGCGACGACGGCGCCGTCGACGACAAGCGTCCGATGCTGGTCGCCGAGTTCGATCCGCAGCACGTGTTGGAGGAGGCGATCTTCCGCCCCGATCCGCCGCCGCTGCCGGACGGCACGGCGAAGACGACCAAGGAGCAAATCCTCCAAGAACTTGCCAAGGCCAAGGATGCCGACGAGCGTGTCGTGATCCGCGGCCGGATTAGGGACGAGAAGGTTCTCAAGGAGGAAGAAGACAAGAAGGACGCGCCGCGTCCCTTCAAGCAAATGGCGAACGCGTTCGCGAGCGCGACGGGCAACCTGCCGAAAGACCAGCGCATCTACATCGGCCCGTTCGGGCTCGATCCCGACGGCATGGCCATCGCGCGCGGTTTGATGTCCAGCGTCGGACCGGACGCGGTCCGGTATGAAGTCTTGGCGATGCTCGAGCGCGTGAAGAAGAGCGCCGACAGTCTAAACAAGCTCGGCAAGCTCCTGCCGGTCGTGGATCCCAAGCCGACCGATCCGGAAAAGAAGGACCGCGCCTTCGCCAACGCCAAGCGCAACGAGGCGAACCTGGAAGCGCTCGAGCCGCTGTACGGGGTGTTCCGCGATTTCTGGCGCGATCAGATCGCCACCTATGTCGCGCTCTCCATCCGAGGCATGTCTCCCGTGGAGATCGAGAAAAAGCTTAAGTTCGCGTTGCCGAACGACAAGCTCAAGCCGGTCACCAACGGGTATCTGTCGGAATTCCTGACCGACATCGACCGTTTCGACGGCTACGGCGCGATCGAACCGCTGCAGAAATTGATAGTCGAGAAGTTCGTGGACTTCGCGCTCGGCAAAGATCGGATTCCGGATGTCTTGGGCGCGAGGCTGTCGGGCAGGACGCGGCTCGCCTTCAGGATCGATTGCGAGCCGGCGCCGGGCGTCGACGCGCGCGAGGCGGGCATGGAAAAGAGCTCCGGCGACGGACCCGCGCGGCCGGGTACGGGAAGCTCGCGCTTCCTGCCGATCCCGTTCACGTTCGAGGCGCTGACCGACTGGTCCCGTTTCGAGCCGGCGGTGACCAAGCGGGCGCGCAAGCTGTTCGAGACGCTGCCCTCTGGCCTGCTGCCGCCTCCGGGCAGCCGAACGACCAGTCCGAGCGATCAGGCCTTGATGCGGTTCCAGGGCTTCACCGAAGCGCCGACGACCGGCGACGCGCGCATGACCGAGGTGCGCGCCTCGCTGAGGAGCGAACGCACCGCCAAGCAGGAAAACGGCGACGATCGGCCATTCCCCGGCGAGCCGCTCGATCTCGAAACCGCGATCGAAATCCCGGCGCGGCTGGTCCTCTCGACCGCCCAGGACGCGGTGTGGCGGACCAACCGGCGCGTTCCGGCCGAAATCTACACGTCCAAGAAAGGCGAAGCCGTGCCCGTGCCCGCCGTGCCGCCGCCGGTGGGGCTCGAGGAAGGCGTCGGCCTGTCGGGCAAGACGGCGATGAGCGGGCAGCCGCGCGACCTGTGGTCCGTGCGCCTGGACACGTCCGCGGCGACGCCCTCGCTGCGCGCCGTCGCCTCGCCCGACCTGCGGCTAACCGCGCTCGGCGGCCAGCGTTCGCCGGGCGGGAAGCGGCTGCCCGGGCAGGGCGCGCCGCCGCGCGGGCCGTACGCGCCGTGGTTCATCGGCCCCGAGCAGATGGAGAGCGGCAAGCTGACGGCGGCGGGTATCACCGACGACCTTGGCGAGAAAGACTATGTCTGCCCGGACCCGGCGGCGGAGCGGCAGAAGCATAAGTTCCGGCTGATCCGCTGGCTGTGCGAGCGCGCCGGGCTGGTGAGCGTGCCGCCGTCGGACGAGTACAGCCTGTTCCGAACCACGCTCGACGCCTACGACCGGCACCAGCTCGTGCTGTTGTCTTCGACGTACGGGCTGCCGGTCATCGGCAAACGCGAACTGAAGGACCCCAACGATGCGACGAACGTCGAGAGCGGCGGCGCGCTGATCACCAATTCAGGCCAGATCGAGCCGGGCGAGGCTTTCTCGCTGCTCGACGCCGACGACGACCAGGCGATGCACCGGCCGGTGCCGCTCAACGTCAAGGCCCTCTCGCTCACCGCGCTCGGCGGCTCGTTCGTCCACGACACCGCCTTCAAACCTTCCGCAGGGCTGGACGACGTCTACGGGCGCAAGATTTTCGAAGGCTTCTCGATCGACACGCTGCAGCAGGACATCGTGCTCGGCCGCGACGTGCGCACCGAGGTCGTCTACAAGGGCTACCTGCTGCCGCTCGGCCACAAGGCGTCGTTCGTCAAGCTGACCGAGCGGGTGTTCCTGCGCACGCCCGAGCAGGGCATCAAGGCGATCCTGCGGCAGCGCATGTTCCTGCGCATGGCCGACCGCGACAAGCTCTATGGGGCGCTTGGCCAACCGCATGCCGGGCGCATGTGGTGCGCCAAGCATGTGAGGCTGCTGGCCGACAAGACGCCGGATCTCATCGACCCGACCTTCACGATCGGCCCGCCGGCGAACGAGACGAGCCCCATCGCGCTGAACGGCAGGGTCTTCCTCGGCGACGCGCCGGGCCTGGCGTTCTGGCCGCGGACCGACATCACCGAGCATGGTCTCTGCAAGTTCGAGATCGCGATCGACGGCGCGCCGACCGCGCTGCCGATGATCTTCCTCGACAACGTCGCGGCGACCTCGCGCAAGGCCCTGAAGAAAGCGGCCGACCTCTACAACGGCAATCTCGCTGAAACGGTGGAGGACAAGGATCTCGCCGATAGGCTCAAGGGCTACCGGACGCTTATCTTGCAAGGCCACAAGATCGACTACGTACCCAGCAGCAAGGCGGGCGAGGCGCAGTTCGAGACCGAGACGATGCACATCCGCGTGCACGGTCGGTTGCTCGCCCCGACCACTGAGAGCTGGACGGGCGAACTGGAGGGAGCCGACAACTACGCGACCACCGGTGTCCTCGAAGGCGCCAGCCAGCCTCCCTTCTATCCGTCGCTGGAATACGCGACGATCAGGCTGGGCGCCGTGGAACGGATGAGCGGCAGCGGTAAGAAACCCGCCGACGTGCAGTTCGACGGGCATTACGTGCTCTACGGCCTCAAGGGCGACGCGACGCCGCGCGGCCACCCCGCGCCGGAGGGCAAGAAGGCAAACCCGAAGCAGATCTTCCTCGATGTGCGCGACGAGCCGCTGCACCACACGATGGACGACAATGGGGACCGGTCGGGCGGCATCGCACGGCCCGAATCGTATTATGTCGGCGTCGGCATCGACGGTCCGCTGGGGGGCGACGAGTTCACATGGCGCGCAAGCGGCCCCAACATCATCGCCAATCCCGATACCACCGCCGGCCCCGACAAGGGCAAGCCTCCCTCCGTCGACCTGGCAGGCAAGATCAAGCTGGTGTCGCTGGCACCCTATTTCAACGATGCGGTGCCGCGGCCGGAACCGAAAAAGCCGGAAACGAACGAGGACGGGGTCGTCCCGACCTCGCCGGCCGAGGATCAAGATAAGGACAAAACTGCCGACGAGATTGCCAAGGCCGCCGCGCTGCTGGCGCAAATTCAGTCCTACTTCAGCCTCGACGCCAAGCTGCTCGGCACGATCAAGCTCAAAGACATGATGTGGCTGCTCGGGCTCAGCCTCGAAAGCATACCGGCTCTTAAGGAGGTTCTGGAATTCGGATCGGCCGCCGCGCGCACCGCCGATGAACAAGCCGGCAGCATTGCCAACGACTTGCGAACGCGCGTCCTGACGCCTCTGCGCGACGTCGTCGCGCTGCTGCGCGAAAAGTGGACGAAGCTCGACGACGACCTCAAGGCGAAGTCGATCGACCTGCCGACCACTCCTAGCCAAGACGTCAAACCGATCAGTCTGAAAGACCTCTACCCGGAAATCGACGGCCCCTCGGTGGTCAAAGGAGGGCAAGGCACAGGAGCACTCTCCAAGGTCGAAACCGCGCTGAACGAGGCGCTGGCGACTGAGGACACGCTCGCGCTCGTGCCCAAGCTCGCGGCCGTGCATGCCGCGGCGCGCGAACTGATCCGGCGGCTGGCCAGCCTCGCCGCCGATCCGATCGCGCGGTTCGAGCAGGCCGTGATCGGCAGTCTGCGGCAGCGCATCATCGCGCTGACGAAGGTGCTCGACGAGCTGGTCGCAATCGTCGGGCAGCTTCAGGACTTCAAGGAAGCGCTGATCAACGAAAAGGCCGACGAGGCGGCCGGGGTGGTCACCGCCTGGATTTACAAGAATATCGCGTCGGGCATCGCTGCCGATAAGGCGTCGGAGGTCGGCAAATATCTTCCCCTCGGCGTTCTGCCGCCCGACCTAGAGCGCGTGGCGGACCTGTTGTCCGGCGACACAAGGCAGGCCGTCAAGGACTTCCGGGACACCGTTTCGACAATCGCGACCAAGCTACAGGCTGAGGTGGAGGCGGCGACGCGCGACGGTCTCGAGGCCGTGGTCAAGAGCATAATCCTTTCGGTGATCAAGAACACGGACATCAAGGTCGCGATCGAGGCTGCGCTACGCGCCTATGTAGCCGACGTAAAGACGCGGACCTTGCCGCTCATCGCAGCAGCGAAAATCGAAATCCAAGATGCCGCCACCAAGGCGAAAGCGGGCGCGACTAAGGATCTGGAGACGCTGATCGACAACGCGGTTGTCGCCCTCGTCCTAGCCGCCGACCGGTTCCAGGCGCAGCTCGAGAGCGCGCTCGCCGAGTTCGTTGGCGGTCTGGCTCCGGCGCAGTTGCAGGCGCTGCTTGCCGGACTCGACCGCATCCGGACGGCGATCGAGAACGGCCGTGCAGTTGCCAAGGCGGTGAAGGACGGTGACGCGAAGGCCGTGCTACAGGCGAGCGGCGCGTTCGCCCAGGAGGTGCTCGGCGTCAACGTCGTGGAGGTCACGGACAAGCTGAAGGGCGAGATCGAGACGCCGCTGAGCGCGGCGGTGAAGAGCGTGCACGAAGCGGTGCTCTCGCCGCTGATCGGTCAGACGCCGGAGGCGAAAGCGATCCTGCTGCGGGAGATCGCCGCCGTCGCAAATCTGAAGACCGGAACCCCGCCGTTCCTGGAGCCGCCGATCCTCGACAATAACGTCGTCATCGCCAGCAACGCACTCCTTCTCAATATCGGAGAAGCCCTCAAGATCCTGATCGATTTCGCCGGGGGCGGCGACGACACGCTCAACCAGGTTACGCGCGAGATCAGAGATAACGACAAAGAAATCGACAAGAATGCCAACGATTTTGGCAAGCCGCAGTTCACGTCAGCGAAGCTCCTGACTTTCACGGCCAAGCTGCGGGAGCTCGTGGCGGGCCCCGAGGGCGGCGGCGATTTTGGGGTCGTGCTGATCGACGCGCTGCGCAGGCTTTATGCCGACATCGTGGATGCGACCGTCGCCGCCCGCCAGCTTGCAAGCGAATTCGGCAAGCCCGATCCGATTTCCGTGGAAGCCGTTTCCACGAACCTGCTCACGCTGCGGCGGCTCGGCGAAAGCATCGGCGGCCGGCTGCGATCCATTTTGGCCCGGTTGTCCAAGTTTGCCGACGAGCAGCGGGACATCCTAACAGGCGGCGTCGTGCTCGCCACCGTCTTCGCCGCCGTGAAGGAAGTCATTCCAAGCTCAATGGACCTCGATGAGCTGCGGAAGCGCCTGAAAGAAGCAGAGGACGCGGAGAAAAAGATCGTCGCGCACCTCGTGGAAGTGGTGAACTTCGCCCTCAAGCTCATCGGCGTCAGCGTCTCGGGCACGGCCGACGGCGTCGCGGCGGTCGCGGACGCGGCAGACAAGCTCGCCGCCGCCAGCCTCAAGTTCGGCCTGCCGCTGACGCCGGAAAGCGCAAATCTCCGTGCGGCGCTGGACAAAGTCAGGGATGTCTTGCTCGCCTATGTCGACCTCGCGCTGAAGGAACCGCTGCCGACCACGCTCATCGGCCTGCGGGACGCCGAACTCAGCAAAAACGGCGAGAAACTGTCGGATTTTGTCGCCAGCGGGGGCGGATACCGCGAGGCAGCCGACAAGATTCGAGGCGCCGAGGCGGGTGCCCTGAAGGCGCTGCGCGGCTTGAAGCAGCGGATCGAGGGGGTTCCCGAGCAGATCAAGATCGTGGTCGAGAATCGGCTAGAGCCGGTGTTTAAGACAATCGCCGACGCCTATGACAAGGTGCTCCTTTACAGGAAGGAGCTCGCCGACAATGCCTCGGCAATCCAGGCGCTTGCCCCGTTTGTACGACGTGCGCTGCTGGTCCAGCCGATCTTGGGTCTGGCGCCTTCGGAAAACGATCCGCTCGACGCCTGCAACGTCGAAAATCCGGCGCTGCCGCTCGACACGCTGATCGCCTGCGACCGGCTCGACCAGGAGCGAAAGGTGGTGGCCGAGGCAGTCGGCTTCAAGGGTATCGATGCCGGCAAACGCCCCGCGCTCCGCAGGCGCGTCGCGGTGATGTTCCAAGGCTGGAGCAGCAGCCAGGCGGCGCCCCTCGTCATCATCGACCAGGCCGGCGGGATCGCCAAGGACCTGCTGCGCGGCGAGGTGTTCGCCGCGATCGATCTAGGCGCGTTCCGCGACCAGATCGAGGACGCGATCGCGGCGCTGATCCCGACCAAGATCAACTTCTCCTACGATTTCAATTCGATCGTCGACAAGGCGTCGAGCCCGAGGGCGATCTTCCAGCCTAAGGTAGGGGGCGAGTTCGGTATCCTCCTGCGCGGCTCGGTCGACCTTCTCAAGCAGAAAACCGATTTCTCGGCATCCGCCCATGTCGGCCCATTCGACATCTTCCTGATCGGCGACATCATCGACGCGCTGCGGCTGAAGTTCGGCGGCGCCGCCTTCTCGGTGCGGAGCAACAGCAGCGCCCGTTTCGACGTGGTCTACCAGGATTTCGAGATCGGCAAGGATCTGAAATTCGCCCAGCAGCTGCAGAGCTACCTGTCGCCCAAGGACGGCAACGGCGTCTTCGTCCAGCCGATGACGCGCGGCGCAGGCATCGAAGCCGGCTACAGCCTCAATCTCGGAACGATCGGCGTCGGCGTCACGTCGTTCTTCAACGTGACCCTCAACGTCTCGGCGGAACTGCCCTTCGGCAATGAGGAATCGCTGTTTAAGGTTTCGCTCGGGCGGCGGCTCTCGCCGTTCACCATGGGCGTGCTGCCGTTCGTCGGCTCCGGCTACTTCTCCATCTATGCGGCGGCCGACGGGGTGCGCGGCTTCGAGGCGTCATTCGAGTACGGCGGCGGCGCCGGGATCGGCTTCGGTCCGCTCGCCGCGCAGTGCCGCATCCAGGCCGGCGTCTTCGTCAGGGTTCTGAAGGCGGACGGCAAGAAGACGACCGAAATCTACGGCACTTTCTTCGCGGGCGGCTCGGCCAGCATCTGGATCTTCCACTTCGCCACCTCGCTCTACGTCCGGCTCGGCCGGGCTGAGGGCGGACAGATGTACGGCGAGGCGATCTTCTCTTTCTCCTTCTCGATCGGCATCGCCGACTACGACTACTCGATCACCGCGTTCAAGCGGGAGAAGCCGCTCGGAAGCGCGGCCGCGCAGCCCTCCAGCGAGCCGACGCGCTTCGCCGGGCTCGGCGACGGCATCGACTTGATGACCACCGGGTCGACGTCGAAGACCGGATCGATCATCGTCGCCGCGGCCGATCAAACGCTCGAGTGGAGCCGCTACGCACGCTATTTCAACACGGAACTTGTCGAGGGGCTGGTCCAATGAGCGATCTGGCCGTGAGTCCGCCGGCGACGGGCGAACCGAAGGTTCCGGTGCGGCCGCTGCTACGCATCCTGGCGAACGGCTGGACGCCGGCGGAAGGCAAGGGACGCCGCCTCAAGCTCACGCTGATAGCGACGCCGGAGTATTGTCCCGGCCTCACGGCCGCGGAGGGTGCGGTCGAGTTCTCAGACTGGCCGGCGGCCGTGGCCAGGATGATCCGCGACAAGATCGCTCCCTTCGACGGCGGCAGCCCCACCGTCTTCGCCAGGATCATCGCCGCCGCCGCGCTGCCGCAGGTCGGCGAGGCGGGCTGGACGCAGCTGACGGACGTCAAGGCGAGCGCCCGGACCGCATTCGCCGGCGAGGCGCGATGGCAACGTATCAGCGCGCTCTGGAAAGGCGCGCTCGAAACCGGGGTCGCGAACGGCTGGGCAAGGTTAGCGCAGGACATCGCAACCTCTCTCGACGGGGCGAAAAGGTCCGCCGATTTGCAGGCGGCCTTTTCGGGCAACCTGAACACCGACAAGGACGGGGCGATCGTCCACAATTCCGGCGACGGGACGCAGGCGGTGACGGTGAAGGGCGTGCTTCCCATCCGGCAGAGCGATTTCGCCATCGAGGAGGAGGGCGTGCGGGCCGCCAGGGTGCTGACCAAGCAGTTCAAAGGCGCCTTCGCGGTCGACGACGAGACGGAAAAGCTGGAGGTGCTGGAGGAGCGCTTCCCCGCGGCGACGGAAGCCACCGACCCGGAACGCGCCGTCACGCTCTTCACCCATCTGCGGATCAAGGAGACGCTCGTGCCCGGCAGCGTCAGCCAAGCCGATCTGGACAAGGCCAAAGCGGATGCCGAGAAGGCCGCTCTTCCGGCGCCGATCGTGCCGCCGACGCCGGATGTCGTTCACAAGGCCGCAGGGAGCGGGGGGGTGGACCCGGACAAGACCGGATCGATCGCCGCCGTGAGAAGCGGCCGCGACAGGCGGCGAGCCACGCACCGCTACGGGACGTGGCTGCAACGCAGTAAGCCCTCGGCGCAGGACGGCAAGGAGCCGGACGAGGACACGCGCGCGTTCCAGCGCATGCGCGGCATCTATTTCTCTTTGCAGGGCGATCCCATCCTGTCGCGCCTGTTTTGCCTCGCCTTCGACTTCGATATTCCGGAAGAGAGCCTCCGGAAGGTGGTAGGCAGCGCCGCCTCCGCCCTCGTCCACCTGGGAACCAAGCCCCCGGAGCATGGCAAGGCGCGTGCGGCGGTGGCCACCGCGGCCGAATTCGACACGGCGCACGGATTCTGGCCCGTGTCGGCATTCAAGGCGCATATCGTCGAAACGAAGGACAAGGACGGGAACTCCTCCTACAACATCGCGAACATGCCGGATTTCGTCGAGCAGGAGCATGGCGTCTGGAAGCTCGGAGTGACCACCACCGTCACCGGCACGGATGATTCGGGCGGCCTGAAGACCATGCGGGTGCCGCGCTACGACCTCGCCTCGATCGATCTGCGCCGCTCGGTGGACGCCAAGACGAGGGGACGCGACCGCGGCGAGTCGCATCAAACCGGAGGCTTCACCATTCTCGATCGGGGCAGGGCCGATCAGATCGCCCGTGACCTCGCGCTGGCCGAACTGCAGACAAAGCAGGTGCGCGACAGCAACGCGGTCGTCGTGCTGCACGCCGAGGAGTTGACCATCGGCCGGCGCGTCGACGTCGCCGCCGCCGCCGCCGGCGCCGACATCGGCGGACTGCAGTGGCGCAGCCTAATGCACCGCTTCGTCGATTTCGACTTCGAGGCGCAGGACGCGGTCGCGGAAGCCGTGCTCGGCGACCTCTTTCACGGCAGCAAGAAGAAGAAAGGCCTCCTCGAGGAAGTGTCATTCCAAGTCGCCGCGCGCTTCATGCCGACGCAGGCCGACAAGGCCGATTTCGAGGCCATAGCCGAAGAGGCGATCTTCCTCTGGGACGGAACGCCGGCCGGCGTACTGACCGACTCGGGCGCCGAAGGCGAGCGTCCGTCCAGCCAGATGCCGTTTAGCCGCAAATACGACCTCGCGGAGGATGGAAGGGACGGGGTCGACGTGCCCGCGGCGATGCGGTTCGGGGTTCCGTACGCGTTCAAGGTCCGTTCGATGTTCCTCGGCGGCGGTTCGCCCGAAGCGACCGATCAGAAGGCAACGGACAAGACCATGCTTCCCGCCGGCGCCGGCGCGGTGGCGCGCCCGACACGCTTCCTGCGGCACGAAAGGATCGCCGCGCCCGTGCTCATGCTGCCAAGCAGCCTCGCCCAGTCGAAGCTGGGCGCGATGGGAACGATGGGCTACGAGCAGCTCGATCAAGCCATCGTTCGCTCATGGAACGGCTCCGGCGCACCGAAGGCGGAGTTGCTCGGCGATGACGCGCCGATCAACGGCGTCCCCATCGACGGCGCGTCGAGGGCGGCGCCCGACCGTACCACGCGCGTCATCGTCCCACCCGAGGCCGCCGCCGATCTCGTCGCGCGCCACGGCAAGTTCGACGCCGGCGATGCCATCCGAACCCGGGTCGGTGGGCTAACGGACGTCTCCTACACGCCGGTCCAGCCCCAAGGCGGCCGACCTAAGCCCGATCAGGTCAAGCCGAGCGGCTTTCCCGTGGCGGTGACCGCGCGGCGGGACACGCTCGATCCGGGAGGCGCCATCTATCGGCGCCAGGTCGCGGCAGCGGCGGTCGCGGATTCGCGCGGCATCCCGGTGTTCGAGCCCGGCGCAAACACGACCAAGCGCCGCGACGTCGGCTACCTTCCCGATCCGGCGATCGACATCTACTGCGTCCGCGCCCGGATCCGCGGCAGTGATCGCTATCTGGACGACCACATCGCGGTGAAAGTGTACGAAGCCGATCAGCCGTACCCCAACGCCCTGCCTCTCGTGATCGTGGTCGAGAAACGCGGTATGACCGCGTCGCAGGCCCGGCCAGCGCAAGCGGCCAAGATCAGGGATATCGCGAGCGACCCGGTGATCGCTTGGCTCGACAAGGACGGCGCCATCAAGGCCAAGAAGCAAAGCGGCAGGGTCAGGGTCCAAGTGATTCGCGTGATGCTGTTTCCGGGGGAGGATTTCGACCTCGAGGTTTCCTGTCTGCCCGATAGGGATACGCTCGCAAAATATTTCTCGCTGCCGGAGACCATCGCCATCCAGTTGGACTGCGCCCGATCGGACCCCGGATCCCTGAGCAGACTACAGGAGATCTGCGGGGACGGGATCGCGGAGCTTTGCCAAGCGGGCGAACTCCAGCAGCTGACCGGGCTCGGCGGCGTACAGGTTCCGGCCCGCGCGACGATCAATGAAGTCTCGGCGCGGCTGCTGGGTGCGATGAAGCTTCGATGGGCGATCGAGGAAGTTGCGGGCGTGACCTCGCTGCGGGTCTGCCATGCGGTCAACAGGCCCGCAACGGCCGCCGTCTTCAACGGCGCGGTGACGCCCTTCAGGAACGACGCGGCAACATGCGAGTCCGCCCTTACCCCGACCTTGGCCGACAAAGGGGACGCCACCGGGCTTCTGCTCGACGGCAAGGTCGATATCGACCTCGAGTTCACCGAATCCTTCCATATCGTCGCGGAGATCGTCGCCGCCGACAGCTCGCTGATCGACCAGGCCAGCCGTGGCCGCAGCATGATCTCGAAACGGTCCGGTCGCTGGCCGATCCTGCTTCAGCCCAACGGTTCCGAGGCCTACGTTTCGGCCCTTGACGTGGTGGGCTTCAAGGTTGGGGACGATGGCGCCGTCGAGCTGCCGCGCAAGACGGTGACGCTGCTCAGCGTCGGTAATCTGCCGGGCCATGGCGCCATCGGCACCTTGTTGCAGCCGAAAAAGGACAGCAAAGGCGTCTGCGTCGCCGAAGGCAAGGCAGACAAACAGCTGTTCACGGCATCCAGCGGCCGGATGATGTCGGTCAGCCTCGCGCCGCTCTTCGTGGCCGCGGCGGCGCGTGCGCCGATCGTGCACGAGATCGCGCGGCATCCGGACGCGCTGGACGTCTTGAACCGGACACGGCGGCTTCAGATCGAGCGGCCTTATGCGTTCAAGGACACGCTGGCCCGCAGACTCAATCTCTCGTTGGTATCGGTTTCCCGCTTCGCCGCGGCGTACGAGACGGCGCCGACCTACAGCAACGGCAAGGAACAGGCGCTGTTCCGCCGCCAGCCGTTGAAGCGGTCCGATCAGACGGTCGCCAGTCCCGCGCCGGTGGAGGTCTGGCTGAAGTCGACCCGGCGTCCGGCCGCGCCCGACTTGCGCCGGCCCGAACCGTCGTTCGTCATCGAACGCGGATCGATGGAATCTGAAGACGGCACGGAACTGCGCTACGTCGTAAGGCGCGCCCGCACGCGCCTCTATCTCGGCCGCGGCTGGTTCAGTTCCGGAGAAGGAGAGCGGCTGGGGATCGTGCTCTGGCCGCCCCACTACAAGGACCTGTCCAGCGACGATATCGACTGCGATCGCATCCCCTTCAACGAGCGCACCCTCAAACTCACGGATTTCGACGATGCCGACCTCGGCGCCGGCGGCGCCTTCGTGACGCGTTGGGGCGGCGATCCGGTGCGCGAGGACAAGAGCCCGCAGAGCGGAAACCTCATCCCGCCGAAAGCCTTCGCCGACATCGACCGGAACGGGCAGGGTCCGCATAGACCGGAATTCGAGGCCGACGTGATGATGCCGGTGCCGCGCGCGAGCCCGCCGGATGGCGGCACCTCGGGAAGCGGGAAGAACGGCGCTTCCACGGCAGGCGACGGCGAGATGCAAGCGTACGAGTATCTCCGCGTCTCGCTGCTGACCTTCGAGCCGCACTTCGATCTCGATCGTGAGGAATGGTATGTCGATATCGAGCTGAAGCCGATACGCGCCTCCGAGCCGTTCGTGCGCTTCGGGCTGGTACGCTACCAGAAGCAGACGATCTCCAACGAATTGGCGACCTCCGAGCCCGTCACCGTCACGATGCAGCTGCTGCCCGAACGGCGCGCGGAAATAAAGGAGACCAAGCCGGCATCACCTGACGGTCCCAGCTTCAAGGTCAGCGTCAAAGGCCTCGGCTCCATCGATATAAAGCGGCTGCCGCCGGACGAGCTGGTCGGCAGCGACGAACAGAAGCGACAGTGGCGCAACAATTTCGCCACACTGCGGCGTCCAAAGATGAAGGTCGCTCTCTTTCATGAAGCGCAAGGCGCGGACGGGCGGCTGCTGCGCACGCCGCTTCGCGCCCCGCAGCTGACAGAGCCAGCTTCCGAGGAGGATTGGCAGAACGAGCTGCCGGAGCCGGAACTCGAGAACACCACCCTGGTGTGGAGCGCGGACTTCAGCCTCGTGCGAGACGAACTCAACGAGCTCGGAACGGGCAGGGTGGTCGCCTATCTCGAAGAGGTCGACCGGCGCATGCCGGCGACATACCGACAGGAGCCGATCCTTCCATCGCACATGTTCGACGATCGGACGTTCGTCGATTCGGGTCCGCGCTTCAGCGCCCGCATCCCGTTCATCGAGCTGGACGGCAAGCTCTAGCTCGACCGCGGACGGGGGCTGGGAGCACCGGGGTCAATGTGTGACGCCCTACATGCCAGCCGCATTATGGCTCGATGACCGGCCTGCAGCCGGCATAACGTAAGGACGTTGTTTAAATATATAATTGCTCCCGCCGAAGGATTCGACGTGTCGTTCCGGAACGCAGAGTGACAGCTCCGCCGCGCCAGCTACGAGGGGCGCGTGCGCGAGCTGCTCGATCACTGCGATCCTGTGTTTGGGGTCACGATCGAGGCCATGCTGGATGTCCGCCGCTCGATCCTTGAAGGCTTCGAACGTCTGCACAAGGTGCTTTTACAAGTCGTCCAGCATGACCCGATCTGCCGGCGCTTGATGACGATGCCAGGCGTGGGTCCAGTGACGGCGCTCTCGTTCAAAGTCGGTGTCGACAATCCTTTGCGGTTTACGCGTTCGCGCACAGTCGGAGCGCATTTTGGCCTCACGCCGAGACGACATCAGTCGAGTACTTCCATCGACTATGAAGGCCACATCACCAAGCAGGGCGATGGCGGTGTTCGTGAAGCACTATGCGAAGCGGCTGCTAGCCTTCTGATGCGGTGAGGAAGTGGTCTGCGCTGAAAGCGTGGGGACTTCGTGTCGCCAAACGATCCAGCATGCTGTGCGCGATCGTCGCAGTTGCGCGGAAACTTGCGGGGATCTTGCATCGCATGTGGGTCAGCGAGACCGACTTCCATGTCGGCTTCGGTGCCAAGATCACGCAGCGCCTCAGGCTGAAGCCAGCGCAATGAGCGTCGCTTTAATGACAAGGAAAATCACCACCCGCCTCACGGCCGGCATGACGAGGAGGAGTAAAACTTAGGAATCCGCGCGCGCGGTGAGCGTCCCCTGGCGGGCCGCGAAACGGGGAATGTCCGCTATTTCTTGCCTGCTGCCGTCCTTCGGGAATGAGAGCGCCAGATTGCTTGGACAGCCCTGTTTACGAACCTGATGAAGAGCATGCGACGGCCAAAGTGCCGATCGCGAAGGAACGCATGGTTCCCGCCTGGAATGCAAATCGTTGTCACGGTTGTGACACGCATTCTGTTCAAGCAGTGCAAGGACGTGGAAATGGATGAAAACCGAGAGGTCGCAGAAAAGCGTAGGAACGGATTGACTTTAGATGCCCGATTAGGAAGGCAAGATAAAAGCGCCATGTCCACCGTCGCACAAGTCCTTGACTTGGCTTGGTTTTTGGCGTGCCGGTCGGTCGGGAGCAGTGCCGCTGCTTGCGTTTTGCCCAATGATTACAAGGCTGTTTCCGGCACTGCGCCCGATCTGGCCTGTTAAAGGGCGCGGCGATGAGCGAACGCGACGGCGATTTCGACGTCCGGGCAAGGATCAAGAGCACCCGCGCGGGCCAGCCGCGAGTGAGCCAGGAGCGGTCATCGGAGTGCGCAGATCGAGGGACCCGTGGCAAGTGAGAGGTGAATAAGCTAAGCAATCACTATGCTTGGTGGTGGATTCGCTGACAAAAAGGGGAATGAATACGAGGCCCGGTGGACTCTCGTTGAAGCCCTGCGCGTATTGCGCGGCATGGCGGAGGAAATCCGCTGGGAACCATTCAACGAAGAGGCCGATGGGTTCGAGTTCCGGATCACCGGAAACGGTCTCAACGAGTGGCATCAATGCAAGCGCCAAGCGTCGCATGGGTCATGGACCATCACGGGCCTGACCAACGCAGGCGTCCTCAAAGCCTTCGCCGGTAAGCTGGCTGATCCAAACACTATCTGCGTCTTCGTTTCGTCCGATCCTGCCCCCGATTTCGAGAAACTGATCGAGAAGGCAAATGCGGCAGAAACGGTAGAGGACTTCTATGGTCCCGGCGGTGTCGGCAAGGGCGACAGGAAGGCAATTGAGGACCTGAACAAGGTCTGGTCAGATGATAAAGCGAAGCGGCTTGATTGGCTCAAGCGCTGCCGCGTGGAAGTCACGTCGGAAACCATGCTGTTTCGTCGACTCGAAGAGGTCTGCGGTCTGCTGTTCCGCACACCGCCGGTAGAAGTGATCGATCGTATGATCCGGCTTCTTAGTGCCAATCTGGGCAAGCGGTTTACGCGCATCGAAATGACAGATGCCGTCGCGTCCCTCGGCATCGAATGGCTGGCCCACTTCGATGGAGGGTTGGAAGGGCGCATCGTATCGGCGACGGACGAATATCTCGGCTCTCTTATGACAACGATTGCCGGGATTGAGATCGAGACCGACGATATTAGGAATGCCGTTCAAACGGCCCTGGAGGATGCGCGACCCATAACCGTACTGGCGGGCAGCGCCGGCAGCGGGAAGAGTGTCGTTCTTTCGCATGTCATTGCTGAAGCGCGCAGTCGCGGCTGGCCAGTTCTCGCCTTTCGGATCGATCGCTATCTGGAGGTGCAGTCCCTGCCGGACCTGGGTCGGATTCTCCTAGAGGCCGAAGAAAGTCCCGTCAGTGCTTTCGGCAACCGGACGATCGTGCGGCCGTCACTACTCGTGATTGACCAGATAGACGCCGTCAGCGAGGCATCCGGTCGGTCGCCGCGCATGCGCGACCTATTTTTCCGTATGGTCAACCAAGCCGCACACTTTCCCAACATGCGCGTCGTAGCGGCATGCCGGTCGTATGACCTAGATGGCGACAGCCGGCTGGAGATGCTGTCGAAGGCGGCCCAGGTCACCTCAATCACACTCAACCCGCTGGACTGGAAGGATGCGGTGCAGCCGGCTCTGAACCGCCTCGGGCTTGAGAAGCGAACCTTTACCGAGCGGGAACAGCAACTGCTGTCAGTTCCTATCAACCTTCAACTCTTTGCAAGCGTCATGCTCGCTGGGGACGCGCCCGCTGGCGAACTGTCTAGCGTCAGGCTGTTCGATATGCTGCTTGAAATTCGCGGACGGCAAATTCGGACGGCTGGCTATAGCTGGACGCCGGAGGCGGCGCTTGGCGCAATCGCTCGGAGCATGAGTGACAACCAACATCTGACGGCGCCGGTAGTGGTGTTGGATACGTTCAGCGGCGCTATCGATGTCCTGTGTTCGCATGGATTGATCACGGCCATTCGGGACAAGTTGCAATTCGCTCACGAATCCTATTTCGACCACGTATTCTCCCGCCATTTTATCTCTATAGGGCAGTCCGTCCACGCGCTGCTTACAAGTAACGAGCAGCGCCTTTTCCGCAGAACCCAGGTCCGGCAGATTTTCTCCCGCCTCAGGGACATTGGCGAGCGGCGATACCTTCCCAATCTGCGGGCAGTGATGGAGTCAGGCGACGTCCGATACCTCGTCAAAGACGCAATTGCCTACTGGCTGAGCGAGGTGGAGGGGCCAACGGCGGATGAGCGGCTGTTAGTCGAGTCGTGGTTTGCGCCCGGCCATCTACTGGAACGGTCGGCGAGGGTTGTTTTCAATGGATCATATTGGCTACTCACGCTTCTTGAGGGTGGGACAATAAAGCAGTGGGTGTCGGAAGGCGGCGATCGAAAGGAGTTCGCCTTTTGGCTGCTGAACAAGGCCGCAGTGAAACACAGCGCTCGGGTAGCTGCATTCATGCGTTGCTGGTGGTCGGCTGCGCCTGACGCCAGAGCCGGCGAGCTGAAAGCTTGGTTTGAGCGACTCTATCCGGATGGGCCCATCGGTTCGCTCGAAGCGCTTTACGGCGACGTCATTGCGAAGTTGCCCGATACGGAAATTAAGCCGGCATTGGAAGACAATTTCGAACTCGGTTCATGGGTCCAAAAGAGTCCGTCACTCGCGGCCCACATCCTGGGGCTATGGCTTCGGCGATGGATGGTGGCCTTCCCGGCCGATCATCCCTTCGGTCAATCCAAGCATAATAGTGACTATTGGATTCAAGAATTGGTGAAGGCGCAGCCGGGTGCTTTGCTCGAAGCAATGTTGGAACCTTTCGCTGAGGCGCTTCGTCGGGAACAAGTCGCGCTTGCTTCCGGGGACATGACCTATCCAACCCTGCGGCCGCCACACTACGAACATGACCAGCAATATCAGCGGTGCTTGCTGGGCGCACTGGAAGCCGTTGCCGGCAATGAGCCGGGCAAAGCTGAAGAATTCTTGCGCCTGCTTGGAACGGGATCGGATGTCGCGATGTTCGCGCAGCTTCACGCGATCGCCGCCAATGGTGCCGGATTAAAGCACTTGCTCATCCCGCTCTTGTCATACAAGCGCATTTTCAAAGTGGGGGATAGCGACAGCGACTGGATACCGTTCGCTAAAGCAGCGGCGGCAGCCATGCCCTTCCTCCCCGAGGCAGACCGAACGCACGTCGAGGAGGCCGTACTGGCATATCGTCCTGAGTATGAGTGGGCGAGGGAGTATCTATGTCGAGACAAAGCGGGCGAACTTGTCTTGCTGGCGAACGATACCGCTGAATATGTTCGCTATCAGCTAAAGCTGAGCGGTCGCGACGAAAGGGCCATTCTGCGAACTATTGGCCCGGATCACCTAAGCGAACGCGCCAGGCGTCGACTGGCCGAACTAGATCGAAAATTCGCTGGTGCGCCTTTGCCGGAAGCCTATGGAATCCGGGGCGGATGGGTCAGGTCGCCGATTCCGTCGGAGAAAGCGGCATTCATGTCAGATACGCAGTGGCTGAGGGCTATTGCAAAATATGACGGCAGCGAGCGACACGTTTACGAGCCAGACGGCGTAATTGGCGGCAGGCGCCAGCTTGCGTCGGTGCTTCAGGAAAGAACCAAGGAAGAGCCGATACGGTTTGTGGAGCTGCTTGAGCGCCTGCCGCTCACAGCAAGTCCGAACTACGCGGAAGCGGTGATCAGCGGTCTGCGTGAAAGTGAGGTCGAGGCTTCTCTTGTGGTGCGCGCAATTAAGGCGGCGCTATGCTGGCCTGTTCGCGAATATGATCGCATCATCAGCTGGACAATCCAAAAGCATCCCGAGGCAGCGGCGGATCCAGATGTATTGGAATTTCTGCTGAAAAGCGCCGAATACGGAGAAGCCTCGGATACCACCGTCACCACGACATCGCCCAAGGCCAAGGAAAAGCTTAGCGCAAGAGAACTTCTGGAGCGGAATGACGATCTCGTCTTCAGCGGGATCAATGGTGAGAGAGGGGCTGCCTACGAGGCGCTGGCGTCCGTGCTGTGGAAAGATGAAACAGCTCTTCGTGCTATCCTGGATCTTCTGGAGCGCCGGACGCGCCACGAACCGCTGGCGTCGGTTCGGATTTGCATGGTTCATCTCATCAATTCGGTCGGCAAATATGAGCCGGACAAGGCCGTCGATCTGTTCCAGCGTGTTGTTGGCACGGACTTCAGGATTTTGCGGGGTTACGCGGCAGAGCATGTGTTGGACTGGTTGGTATTCAGGCGATCGGATATCGTCGCCGGGTTTATCGATGGCATGCTGAAGTCTGAACGGACGGGGATCAGGGCCTATGGGCATTTCCTGGAGTCGCTGCTGGCGCTGATTGAAGACGAGCGCAACGACGAATTCGTCGCTGGCTTCAAGGATAATCCGGTGCGACGGCAGATGGCGGCCTTGCGTGCGTCCGGCAATGCGGCGTCCGGTCGTTATGGGAGCCGCGCGCTCAGTTGGCTTCAGCAACTGATTCAGGACGAAGATTCGCTTGTTCGCGCCGATACAATGCATATTGCTTGGGAAAAGCTGCTCGATGATGGGAACGGCCACACGGCCTTTATCCGGACCTATATCGCTTCGCCGACATTCAGTGACGATTCCGACTCTCTAATGCGCGCGCTCGAGAAGCGGGCCAGCCAGTTCCCAGACCTCACCTTCGTGGCTGTAGAGCGCGTGCTGGAACTTGCTGATGGATGGACGGCGGATGCCCGTCGCGGGCATTTTTCTACGTTGCATCATCTGAGCCGTGTCCTGATCGAACTATACCGGGCCGTTGAGGTGGAGAGTACGCAGGAAAAGAAAATTCTCAATCTCTTCGACCAATACCTGGCCCGCGATCTTTTCGACGTGCGTGGCGAAATTGGTCGTTATGAGAGGCATTAGCAGTCGACTGTCTATAGTTAAGATCATTGTAACGCTCAGATCATGTCTACCTCGATGGTATGTGATGAGCCTCACTCCAACCGACGATCAAAGGGCAATAAGATCCACTATCGACTGCCACAATGATTTATGAGTATCGCATTTGTTTTGTTGCGCTAAGGAGTTGCATGAAGTCTAAAACACCTCGGAAAGGTAGGGCTACCAGCCAGGCAACCACACGGCAAACGGCTGGTCCGGGATTTACTTTCGAAGATCTTATTGCTGCATGGTTGGTAACCAAGCTTCTAGCTGGTGAAGCGTTGCCCGCTGTCGGGAGCGCGGGTAACAAAATTCAATCGCAGAGTGACGCACTGCTATGGCAGATCGACGATCTGCTGGTGACGGCTGAAGCCGACGGCAGCCACCTTGCCCTTTCATGCAAGAGCAACATGCAGGTCACCGCCAACGGTCTCCCGCCTGATTTCGTTCAACGCGCTTGGACGCAATGGCGGGCCTCTGACGGCCCGATGCGGCAAGCGACGGACATGCTTGCGCTTGTGACGCGCGGGCGCCACGCGAAGTTCGCTCCACCGTGGAGCGATATCGTGATATGGTGTTCGGGTGCCGATCCGGCGCTTGCCATCGCCCGTATCCGGAAAACCCAAACCCACACACGCATTTTCGAAAGCATCCAGGCGCCCGGCGGCACCCGCATGGCAACCGACGCTGAGACCGTCGAACTGATCCAGCATCTTGCCGTCATCCCGCTCGACTTCCAGCTCGACCAATCCACGTCCCTCGAAGAGGCCATCGGCCGATGCCGGATGTTGCTGCAGAGCGGCGATCGAACAGAAGCACAGCGGGTTTGGGTTGATCTGGTTCAAATGGCCACCGATACCCGCGTCGGCTCGGGCACGCTGGCGCTGCACACGATCTGGGAAAATCTCCGCGCGAAATACCGTCTCAAGGATCAGCCGAGTTTCGCGGGATCATGGAGCGCTCTTGAGGCCTTAACGTTGGACTACAAAGCCCGGATCGAAACCGCGCTTCCTTCAGGTGTTGTCATCGACCGAACTGAAGACCAAGCCAACCTTGCCGAACTACTCCGTGATCAATCGATTATCCCGGTGCTCGGCGAATCCGGCAGCGGGAAATCCGCGCTCGTGAAGGGAACGTTGGACGCATTGTTCCCCTCGGAAAAACAAGTATGGCTCGGCCCGGACCAGGTTGATGCCGCGACCAGTGAGCTCGATCGAACGCGGCTCCAACTCGCATATCCTTTGCACGAGATTCTTCTGGCAAGCGTCAGCCCGCGCAACGTGCTGGTGATCGATGCAGCGGAGAAACTTGATGCCGACGCGCTCGCGCGGATCAAGCTGCTCGTTCAACGCCTGGTCCCGCCTGCCGCTCCGGAAGGCGACCGGTCATGGCGCATCGTGATCGTCAGTCAGCCCGAAGGATGGCGTGATCGCCTCCAGCCGTTGATTGGCGTGGCGGTACAGCGCCCGCTCGCCGTCGGCGCACTTGATGTCGAAGATATAAAAACAGCGCTTCGTGCAAGCGGCGACCTTCGTTGGCTGGCCGGTCGGGACGAAACGGTGGCCGCCCTTACCAACCTCCGGACCTTGGGCTGGGTTGTTCAGGCGTCGGCTCTGTTTCAGGCAGGAAGCCCGGAACTGACGTCGCCTGCGGCTGTTGCCGATCGTATTTGGGCATTTTGGACGCAGGATCAACCAGCTTCCCAAGGCTTACTTGTTCGGTTGGCGGAACGCGAAGCGGAGTTCGTGCGGAGCTTTGCGCTCAGCGAACTGGATGCCACGGACACCCTGATCTTCCAGAACAAGCCGCTACATTTTCCGATGCGGAAAAACACTCGCAACCGGATCGAATTCGACCACGATCTTGTAGCGGACTGGGCGCGTTTTCAGCGGCTCAAGGAAATTGCGGATGATGTCGATCAATGGGCTGCGCTGGCCAACAATCCGCTGTGGGGCGGCGCGCTGCGCTTGTTCGGGCAATTCCTGCTGCGCGCGCGCGCCGGCAATGTAAGTGAATGGGATCAGGCGTTGGCGGTTCTGGAAGCGAAAGGCGCCACGCCGGCTGCGGATATCCTGCTCGATGCTCTATGCCTTGATCCGCAGGCCGACCGGTTTCTGGAGGAACGCGCCGGACTGCTGTTCGCCAGTAACGGCGAACGGCTGAACCGCTTGCTCCGCCGCTTCCTACACGTCGCCACGGTTCCAAGCGCACGCGAAGCGTCGCAAAGCGTCGATCGTGCTCTTGCACTCTATTTGGAGGACAAATACCGCACGCCGATCATCGGGCTGTGGCCCGCGATGGCGAATTTTCTCCACAAGCACCTCCAGCAAGTCGCAGAACTTGTCTCGCCAACGATAGCAGATGTCTGTGCGGCATGGCTGACTGCAACCCCGCTGGGGCTGCACAGCGATGTTCCACTGCCTTTCCGAAAGGAATTCGCCGAACTCGCGTTGGCTACCGCCAGAGCGCAGCAGGTCGATCAAGGCAAGGGCACGATCTACATCGGCGATGGCGAGCGCCCGATCTATGCGGGCGTCTTTGCCGGAGGCTGGGACCTTCCAGACGACGTGGCGATCTGGGCCTTGGAAATGGCGCGTCGCCGGCCCCAGGACGCCGAGGTCACGAAAAAGATCGCTGCGGCCAAGTCTAAGGCGGCGGCGGACCATGCTGAGCGGATGAAGACCGATCCAGACTATCGCGCTCGTCAGAAAGAGGTGGAACAGCAGCGGCGATCCAGCGGTCCGATGAGCTTTTTCACATCCCGTGAGCTGCCGCCGTGGCCGATGGGGCCAAAGGGCCGTATCGAGAATGATTTTCGCCACACCGTCCTCCACACGCCGGCGCTGACGCCGCTGATGAATCTACGGCCCGAACTGGCTGCGGAGATTATGCTTGCCGCCCTCATCGAGAGCAGTCCGCGCGAGGAAGATTCCGATCGACTCCGTTTCGAAAAGGTCGGGCTGGAATATGACGCCGAAAGTTATCCGACTGCCTTCTGGAAAAGTCAGTTTTTAGCCTTCTTGCAAATCGACCCTGACATGGCGCTGACGATCCTCGTGCGATTGGTGAATTTCGCCACGGAACGGTGGGCACATACTTGGAAAGCCAGCCGCCGGAGCCTGCCCCAGACAGCCCTTGCGATGCTCGACGGTACAAAGGCGTCCTATTGCGGCGACTGGATGGTTTTTGACTGGACCCACGGAGAATCGAGCGCGACCGGACAGCTTCACTGTGCCTTGAACGCGCTGGAACGGTGGCTGACCTTGCAAGTAGACAAGGGAACGGACATCGCCCCTTATCTGGAGCGGCTATTGAAGGAGGGCAACTCGCTTGCCTTCGTCGGATTGCTTGTGAACGTCGGAAAGTACCGGAGCACCTTGTTTTCGGGTGTGCTGATGCCGCTGCTAAGCGGCGAGGATGTGTATCTGCTCGACGCGAACCGAGTCAGGAACGACCGGTTTTTCAACGCATTTGCATGGTTCCGCGCGGGCGAAGGCATTTTCAATGCGGCGCGGGAATGGGCGGCAGCGCCTTATCGGCGACAGAACTTGTTGGAGATTGTCGGCCAGCTCATTCCGAGAGACAAAAATGTTGCCGCTTTCCTCAAAACGGCAATGGCCACCTGGCAGAGGCCCGAAGCGCCGAAGGAAGCCGTCGAGTTCGACATTCTTTGCGCGCAGCTTGACGAGGCAAATCACCGAATCGAGTTTGATCCGGATACTGGCTTGGAAACGGTTGCGTTCGATTTTCCCGAAACGATCAAGGCAGAGGTGATCGCGTTCCAGGCGGCGAACGCGCCCAAATTGCAAAGTCTGACGCTCTCATATCGCTGCGAGGAGATTCTCGAGGCGCGCGGCGAACTGGCGGACACTGACGCCGAATTCCTGGCCAATGTGTTGGCCGCTCCACAGCTTGACGATGAGCCAGGTGACGAGGGGCGCCAGGCGCTAAACCGGTTGGCGGCGGCCGCCACGCTGCTTGTCTGTGGCGGCGCGTGGCTTGCGCCTCGGCCCGATGCGCAAGAAGCAGCCAAGGCCCAACTGCGTGCCACGGCCGACGGTGCTGCAACCGACCAAGAGTCAATGCGGCGGCAGCGTATCAGGTTCGACGAGCGTCTGAAGTTCGCGGCGCACGGGGTCTTTCATCTGTGGCTCGGTGGCGGCAGCGAAGAAACCGAGTGGGAACGGGCACTGCTTTGCATCCTGACGAGCAGCCACGGGAATGCGGCTGGCGCACTGGGTTTCCTTGCCCATCGCCACCGAACAGAGCTTGGTGCGCGGTGGTGGCGCCTGCTGCAACTTGGCACGCTGTGGTCCGCCCTCTCGATGTTCGGACCGGATTATGATGATCCGCCTGAAGTCGCTGCGCACTGGCAACGCTGGCTGAAGTGGCTGCGTAGTCGCAGGTTATCCAGCACGCGAGCCGACGAATCCTGCATCGATCCGCTCGGCATGTGGCAACGATCCAAACCGCTTGAACGGGCGCGCCGGCGTCGCCAGATGGCTAGCGAAGATAAAGCCTGGCTGCGAGCTATGTCCGATGAAACGGCCTCGCACGGCCTCGATACGGTATTCCTCGCCGGCTTCTACGGTTGGCTGGTCGCCGAGGACTTTCGTCCGGAAGGAGAGGAGCTCGAAATCGGCCGCATAGTGATTTTGTCGCTCTGGGCCTATGAGGCGACCTTCTGTTCGGAGCATCGCGACGAGCGCGACGAATATCGCCTCCCGGATCAATTCGGATACCACATCATCGGCAAGCTCGCTTTCTATGCGGCGCATGTCCCGGCGGAGCGTGCGCCGGAGATTTGGCGTGGGGTCCTTGGCCTTGGTCCGGCTGCGCGCCACCTTATCGAGCATTTTGTCGGTGCCTGGTTCATCGAACTTAATCGCGGATGTGATGCGGCTGCATTTTGCGCCCGTTGGCGCGATATGATCGAATTCGCCTTGAGCGCCGGCTGGCTTGAGGGCGGCCATTGGTTCGATGAACAGCGGCTATTCCTGCGGTTGCTCGGATTTGGCTCTGAGGCTTTCCTGACCAATTTACCCGATGCCGCACGGACGGTGCTTGCCATGCGCGACCTCTACCGGCGCTGGGCGGAAGCCAACCTTAAGATTGACGAGGAAAACGTCGCTGCGTTCGCCCGTTTTCTGGCCTCGAATCCCGGCGCGGAATTACGTATCGACGGCGTGAAATGGCTGTCCGCATCGTTTGCCGACGCAAGCCGCAAACAATATTGGCGGGACCAGGGAGGGACGGGTAATGCGCTTGTCAATCTCCTTGACATCGTGCTGCATGAAAATGCCTCCGCGTTCAAGCAGGAACAGGAAGCACGGGACGCACTGCTGGCACTGGCATCCTATCTCGTGGCAAGGCAGGTCCCTGCAGCACTTTCGCTCCAAGAGCGCATCAAGCGACTCAGACGGTAGCGCTCGATAGTCGTGCAACCGCAAGTGCATTCTGGTGACTTCGATTCACTGTGCCGTCGGAATGTTCCAACGTCGTAGAGCGGCCCTAACATTTCTGCCAGACTTGATATGTCTGCATTCAGCGATCGAGAAGTCGGATCTCAATTGCCGAGATGAAGGCGCTTAGACGACAGGCAGCTTTGGGGCCGACTGCTGACTGTCCGATTTCGGGCTATCGCCAAGGGATAGCTGTCGTTGCGCTACCGACCTCAATCTGATCATCCTGGCTGATTTCGTCTTAACTTGAAGGCCGTCTTCCTTCACCATCCCCAAGCGTATAGTGCTGGGACATTGGGGCTGAGCAAAAGCGGGAGATTTTATTGAAGCGGGTGGCAAAGCTCTCCGAGACCGCCGCTGGTCAATCATGGCTGGCGCAGTTCAAGGTAGGAGCTGACCAAGCAGCCGCCGCGGCGATGTTGAACGCCATGGTGCTGTTGGATCACGAAGAAGTTGCCGCCGCACAGAGGGCCGGATTGGCCTCGATGACAGCTAGGCCATCCGACCGACCTTTCATCAAGAGTCGGATCGGCCTTTACGCCGAGCGAGAATTCGCCGAAGGACGCATATTTACAGAGGAATGGGTCGTCGGTCGTCACGGAAAGCGAACGGAACGCTCCACCGGCCCCGTTCGCGTTGCGCCAGTCGCACCTCGTCGGGGGTCAAGTCGGGTTGGCAGCGAAGGCCCTACGGCAAACGTCATCGGTCAGATCATCAAGAGTCGGCCTAGGACTTTCACCAACCATCCTGGTCCTGAAATCATCAGAACTACAGGGGTGGGAGTTATCTGTATTGTGACCGACTTCATTGGGTCCGGCACACGCATTAACAAGATGTTGGACCTTTTCTGGAAATCGCCCTCAGTCCGCTCGTGGTGGCATTTGGGGTGGATGAAATTCGCTGTCGTGACCGCCTGTGGCACACGGCGTGGGATCGAGGAAGTCAAACGGCATCTGGTCAAACCGGAAGTGAAATCGGAAGTCACCGTGCCATCGGTCAGTGACTTCGAAGCCGATCTTGTTGCTCGGTGGGCCGAAATCATGACGCGCTATGGACCTCCTGATGCGGCCGGTGTGGATAAGAGCGGCTATAAGGGCAGCGCTGCCCTGGTTGCTTTTACCTATGGGCTACCGAATAACACACCAACGATCATTCATGGCTCAGGTGGTGGATGGCAGCCCTTATACCGAGGCTCAATTCCGTCGGACAGCAAGCGGGCCTTTCATCCGCTCACGGAAGACGAGCGGGCGCAGAACGCCATCGAACGTGCTGGGCTGGGACTCGACGTATCGATGGGAACCGACTTGGCAGTAATGCTTTTGATTTTGTCTCAGATCCGTGGGAAGTGGCGAGATGGAGCAGAGGAAGAGATCGGCGAGCGAACGGGGCTCGCTCCGAGTCAAGTACGCGGCGCGATAACCCAGGCTCAAGCCAGGACCTTGATCGCAAGTGACGGTCACCTGACCGAAGCAGGACAGACTGCGATTCAGACTCTTCGGAAACCTTGGAGGCGTCCGGATATTCCCACCGAAGAAAATCCGTACTATCCATGGCAGTTGAGAGACCCAAGGGTGTCATCTAGCAACCGCCGCCTCATGAGGCGGCCAAGGTGACCCGCTTTAGGGTGGGTTGCCTTGGCGGCAGGGTTTCCTGTCGCCGTAGATGGAGCTGTCGAATACTGGTATCCTACCCAGCGCGTCAGTCGCGAGCGACACATTCGGCAAGCGTCGAAATGAACCCGCCGGGCAGGACACCCCACCGGGGTGTAAGGTAGATGATGCACCCTTGGGACTCTCAAACCTTTGCTGAAGGCGCCAAGAACGCTGGGCGATCAGACGCAACAATCGCCAATGCGCTGGCCGCTGCTGACAGCATTAAAAAGACCAATGTCAATTTGCCGGTAATCCTGTCGTTAGGGCACCTCGCGCATCTTTCGGACGTGGGCTTGCCTGTGCTGCGGAATTATGTCGAACGATCTGACGATCCGTACCGCGTTTTCCAGGTCAAAAAGAACCATGTGGGCAACGCGCCGCGAAAGCACCGCACGATCTGTGTTCCAGAGCCCAGCCTGATGCGCGTACAGCGTTGGATAGCTCAGAACGTCCTTAATGCGGAAAAGCCTCACCCCCGTAGCTACGCATTTGCACCGTGCCGCAGCTTGGTCCAGGCAGCCGAACGTCATGCAGGCTGTCGCTGGCTCATAAAAATGGATTTGCAAGATTTTTTCGAGTCGATTGATGAGCGCCGAGTCTACCTTGTCTTTCGCTCGATGGGGTACGGCGCACTTCTTTCCTTTGAAATGGGACGACTGTGCACTCGATTGCGAGGCTCTTACTCTGCCGAGCCTCAAGATGCTGCCACGCTGTCGACGGGTTACAAGTTTCGACAGCCTGGTTTCCTCCCCCAAGGAGCGCCGACCAGCCCTATGCTGGCTAATCTTGTTGTCCGAGCCTTAGACCGAAGACTCGAAGCCCTCGGTTTGAAATATGGCTGGGTCTACTCTCGTTACGCCGACGATCTAGCCTTCTCAACGAAGGACATTACCGGACGCGGCGCCGCGATTGCCTTGGTAAAGCAGGTCGAACGCGAAGTGCGCGATTTCGGCTTACGAGAGAACCCAGCGAAGACCAGTATCACTCCACCTGGACACCGAAAGGTGTTGCTTGGTCTTTTGGTTGATCAGGATCAACCCCGGCTCACTAAGAAGTTTCGGAACAACGTGGAGACACATCTGTTCGCGCTGGGTCACCCGAAAGTGGGAGCTACGGCTCATTGCGCCGCTAGAGGTTTCCGGTCAGTGACAGGTTTGAGACGCCATCTGGCTGGACTAGTAGCTTTTGCGCATGCTGTCGATAAGCCATACGCAGCTGGCCTATATGCGGACTTCAATAAACTGGACTGGTCTCGGTAGAGAAGAACATAGATCAAAAGGCGTGAAGCGGAAGGCGCGCCAATCAAGCTGCTAGGTTATGAAACTTCCGAATAAAGGCCTCTTGGAGAGGGACACTGGTCGTTAAGGCTAGGCCATAGTCGGCAATGTATTGCTCGATCAGCGTCTGGAAGCTGTCGCGGTAAACGATCTTTTTCTTGCAATCGACAGCAACCCCGCCCGAACTCCAGATAATCAAGCGGTCCTTCGTCCTAGCTTCGTGCAATAGTGCACAGCGCACATTGCTGTAAAAGTCCTCGGCATCAATCTTTGAAAAGAGCTTATCGAACGGTGCAGTCTGAACCAGGAACTCGACGAAGAGGTCGCGGCTTCCGCTGTACTCGTAAGGTCCCTAGGGATTTTTGTGTCGATAGTTTTTGCCTGCGCGGATCGCTGCACTTTTCTCCTTTGACGTACGCTACTTGCGTGTCGAAGAGCGTGAGAGGCGCACACCTAGCCCGCCACCGTTCTCCGGAATGAACTCGATCCCGGCAGTTTGCAGCGCCGCGCATATCTTCGCTCGCGTACGCGACGACACGATCGGCACGTTTTCGCCATCGCTTTCACATCTTTTTAAGGTCGGAATCGAAACACCCGATCGACTGGCCAACTCTTCTTGCGAAAACCCGAGGAGCGCGCGAGCAGCTCTCATTTGACTGGCTGTGATTAAATCGTCTTGATCTCTTTGGATCATTTCTTTATGATCTTTTCGTATCAAATGCGTCACTCGGCCCAACGTCGAGAACGGCCAGATGCGGTGTTAGCGCACCGCACCTAGCCTGACCATAACCAAAGCTTTAGAGGAGCTCGGATCATGGCTGATTCCGACCATAGCATGAGTTTTGCCTGCGTCACCCGCCGGATGGCGCTTGGTGGCGCGGTTGTTGCTGCAACCGGCTGGACGCTTGGCGGGAACGCGCGGGCTCGAATCCTTGCGATCCCGGACGGCGCACCCATTCCAACGCCCGACCCGGCGCTGGTGCTCTGGCAAGAGTGGCAGGCGGCGCACGAGTTAGCGGAGCGGCTTCACCTCAGGCAGCAGGAACTGGAAGTGGAACTTGCCGAGCGTGTGGATTGTCTGTGCACGGTCATCAATCTTCCCGATGGCGAGGGCGTGACGATCTGCTCGAAGGCAGCACTCGACCGGGTTATCGGCGACCGGACCGATATGGCAGCCATTCGCGCCCGAGCGGAAGCAGATTTGGCAGAACGGCAGGCGCGCTGGGATGCCGCCGACAGGGAGATTGGCTATTCGGTTGCGCTCAAGGCCGAGCGGGAGGCTGAGGAACAGGAGGAGAATTTGCTCAAAGCGTTGGCGGCTACGTCCGCCACCTCGCTTGCGGGCGTGGCGGGCAAGCTCGATGCGGTGATACGTCGAGACGAGGCCTGGGAAGATTATTCAAAGCATCCCTGGCCGCAAATCCGCTCGGCCCGCGACGATCTGGTGCGGCTCGGGCGGCAGATGGCGCCGGGATTGTTGTTTCCGGGGGCATGAAGGGGCAGCAGGAGGTTCGGCGTGCCCGCACTTCGCGTTGGAGACACCTCTTTCCCGGCTGGAGCCTACTCCGTGCCTGCGTCGGCAGACGGCGTTCCTGCCAAAAGGTTCCGCCCGACGTTTCCGTGTAAGGAAGTCCGGGCGGGGCAGCCGGTCAAGGCCCCGCTTGTTGTGGGAGCAGCCTTGACCGGCTTTTGCGGGCAACAGCTTGTGCTTCCTGGAAAGATTTTAAGAATGCCGGTTTCGTGGAATCGGCAGAGCCGGCCAAGGCCCCGCCGTCTGGGCTAGTGGTCTTGGCCGGCTTTTTGCGGCGCAGCACTCGCTGGAGACAGGTCCGGACCGGAACGAGTAACTCTCTACGGGGTCATGGAAGCGGACCTCCAATGCTCCCGCCGCATACGACAAATCGCCGTAGCCAAGTCTTTCTCCGCCACGGTACGACGATTGCATTTTGGCCCTTCCGGCGCGCGAGTTCGCCCGGCTTCATGTTCGCTTCGACGAATGGAAGCGAGCATCGCAATGGCAGAAAACAAGACGCAGGCCGACCACGAGCAGCACGGCAAACACGATGGCCTGATCACTGGGAGACAAAAACAAAAGGCGCGGCTGATCGGCGAGCAAATGGCACGGAATGAGCAGGTGCGCCGTGGGTATCAATGATATCGCCGCGCCTCTACTGACACCGGAGAAAGCGGCTCAGTTCCTAGGCGTTGGCGAGGACACATTGCGCGCTATGCGCACGGCTGGAGAGATCGCCTACATCAATATTGGACGTGGCAAGAAGCGTGAAACACCCCGCTACGACATTGCCGATCTGATGGCGTGGCGAGAGAAGAAGAGGAAAACGGCATGTCCGTCTTCATCCGAAAAGAAACCAAGGACGGGACGTACTCCTACGACTTCCATCTTCAGGGTCGTCGATTTTCAGGCTCGACGGAAAGAAAGACCCGGCGCGAAGCGGCGCAAATAGAGAAGATCAGGCGAGAGGAGGCAAAAGCCTCCCTCGCAGTCGAGAAGGCATTCTCCGATCCAAGCATGACGATTGAGATCGCTACCAGCCGATATTGGCAAGAGGTCGGCCAACACCATAAGAACTGGAAAACGACCGAATGGTCGATGGCATGGCTTGTCAGTCACTTCGGAAAACAAACCCGGCTTCGCGATATCGATGACAGCAAAATAGCAATGATGGTGGCAAAGCGTCGTAGTGAGTTCATCCAGGGGCGCAAGAAACCGGTCCGCGTCAGTTCCGTGACGGTCAACAGATCTACCACCCAGCCGTTGCGTGAGATTTTGATACGCGCTCGCGAACTCTGGGGTGTTCCCATCTCTAAAATCAAATGGAGAGACCACCTTCTGTCCGAGCCGAGGGAAAGAGTTCGTGAGGCCAGCCCAGGCGAAGAAGCGGCTATCATGGAGCAGCTGGAGCGTGGCTATGACGATGCGATCCAGTTCGCGTTCTGGTCAGGATGCAGACGAATGGAAATCATCGGACTGGTCTGGTCACGGGTGGACTTTTTTGGTCGGCAATTCACGGTGATTGGCAAGGGCGATAAGTCACGTGTCATCCCAATGTCACAGGCCATTTTCGATTTGCTTTGGCGGCAGCAGAACAATCATCCCGAACACGTTTTCACCTACCAGGCGAAACGGACTGTGCGAATCGGCACCCAGCTGATTGTGCGTGGCGAGCGATACCCAATGACTGAGAGCGGCCTTAAGACGATGATGCGCCGGGCTGTGCCTAACGCTGGCGTCAAAAACTTCCGGTTTCATGACACACGGCATACCGCCGCAACCCGTGTTCTTCGCAAGAGTAATCTGCGCGTTGTTCAAGAGCTTCTCGGGCACGAGGATATCAAGACAACGACAAAATATGCTCACGCGCTGAAGGAAGACGTGCGCGACGCGCTCAATGCAATCGCTCCCACAAAAAGCCCCGCAAAGGAGAGAAAGAAGGCTGATAAGGCATTGAAAAAAATTGGAAAAGCTGGCTGAGGTTCTTCTTCCCCCAGTCAAGTGCGCTACCGGGCTGCGCTACACTCCGGACCGGTTGCTGTCTATCTGCATATGCCTTTGTCGGTCAACCGAAATTCGCGGCTGTGACCGAGTTCGTTGTGCATCTGCGCGAATGGCGTGCTGGTGCCGGTATTCCAGCCCTATCCCGCCCCAGATCAGGCCGAGCAGGAGATAGAAATGCCGCCAGTGATCGGTATCGATGAAGGTGCCGAGTGCGATATGGCCGATCAGCACGACATAGGCGCATAGGACGTAAGGCTGCCATGGCCGGTCACGGAACAGGATGCGGAAGCCGCCGGCGAGCGTCCAGCAAATCATGGTCAGCCAGGAGACGAAGCCGAGCCAGCCGTAATCCATCAGCGCTTTCAGCCAGATGTCGTGCGTGTCCTCGCCGTAGATCTGGCCGAAGACCAGCGGGCCGATGCCGAAGGGCTTTTCCAGCGCCAGCATGAAGCCGATGCCATAGCGGGCAAAGCGGCCGAGGCGGGCGCTGTCGTAATCCTGCGCGAGTTGGGCGCGCGCGGTGAACAGTTCGGCAACACTCGGTATCTGCAGCGCGATCAGCAGGGCCAGCGCCAGAAACAGGAATGCTGCAACGCTCATGACGACGATGCGCAGGCGGAAGCGGCCGCTCGAGCTTTGCAGGAACAGTGCGCCGGTGAGCAGGATCGCGGACGCGCCGAAAAGCCCCCAGGCGCCGCGCGAAAACGAGAAGAAGATGCCGCCGACGATGATGAGCAGCGGCGCTGCGTAAATGAACATTTTCGCAGGGCTGCCGGTCAGCAGGCGGTGAAGCAGGTAGATGCCGGGCAAAGCAAGAAAAGGCCCGAAGACGTTCGGGTCCTGGAAAGCGCCGGCGGCGCGCTCATATTTGGTGAACATGTCCGCACCGGGGAAGGCGTGGAAATAACCCAGTATGCCAAGCAGCGAAGTCGACACCGCCGCAATGACATAGGCCAGGAAGATGACCCGGTAGAGACCGGGCTGCATCTCCGTGACGGCAGCGAAGAACACGGCCGTAAACGCGAGGAACAGCGACACGGCCAGATAGAGCGGCGTGTTCATCAGGTCCGACATCTGGCTCATCGAGATCATGCCGCCGATATTGAAGGTGACCAGCAACACCAGAAGCGGCACGACGGAGCGCGACAGCCTGAGGCCGAACAACGCCCATATGGCGATCAGTCCGGCCATATAGAGTTCGTACGGGGCCGGTTCGTTGATGACGAAGCCCGACAGAAGCACGCCAAGGCCGACCGCGCCCGACGAGATCAGCGCGATCAGCTTGGCGTTGACCGCGGCTCGCGGCAGTTCATGGGTGATCGCGCTCAATAGGCGTTTTCCGTGTTGAGCAGCCGCACGGGCGTCAGGCAAAGGATTTTCAGGTCCAGCCAGAGCGACCAGTTCTCTATATAGAACAGGTCATATTCGGTGCGCATCCTGATCTTCTCGTCGGTATCCATCTCGCCGCGCCAGCCGTTGATCTGCGCCCAGCCAGTGACGCCGGGCTTCACACGATGGCGGGCGAAATAACCGTCGACGACTTCGTTGTAGAGAAGGTTGTGCGATTGGGCGGCGATGGCATGCGGGCGAGGGCCGATCAGCGACAGGCTGCCGAACAGCGAATTGAAGAATTGCGGCAACTCGTCGATCGAGGTCTTGCGGATGATGCGCCCGACGCGGGTGACACGTGGGTCGTTCTTGGTGACGCTCTTCTTTGCGGAGGGGTCCGACATGTCCGTGTACATCGAGCGGAACTTGTAGACTTCGACGATCTCGTTGTTGAAGCCGTGCCGCTTCTGCTTGAACAGCACCGGCCCCTTGCTGTCGAGCTTGATGGCGATTGCGGTTGCCAGCATCACCGGCGAGAAGACTATGATGCCGAACAGGCTGAAGATGATGTCGAAGGCGCGCTTGGCGACCGAATCCCAATCGTTGATGGGCTTGTCGAATATGTCGAGCATCGGCACCGAGCCGATGAACGAATAGGATCGCGGCCGGAACTGCAGCTGGTTGGAATGCGCCGACAGCCGGATATCCACCGGCAGCACCCAGAGCTTCTTCAAAAGCTGCAACACGCGCGCTTCGGCGGTGATCGGCAGCGACACGATCAGCATGTCGATGCGGGCGATGCGCGCGAATTCGATCAGCTCGCTGACATTGCCGAGCTTGGGATAGCCGGCGACGATGGGCGGCGAGCGCTTGTCGTCGCGATCATCGAAAATGCCGCAGATGCGGATGTCGTTGTAGGGCTGCTGCTCGACCGAGCGAATGAGGGATTCTGCGGATTTGCCACCGCCGACGATGACAGCGCGGCGTTCCATCCGGCCGTTGCGCGCCCATTGCCGGATCACGCGGGATAGGATCAGCCGCAGGCCGAAGATCAGCGCGAAGCCGATGACGAACCAGGAGCCGAACAGGAGTCGCGAGAACCCTTCCGAAATCTTGAGAAAGAAGCCGGCAAGCGCCAACAGCGCGAAGGTGGCCGACCACATCAGCAGGATGCGCCCGAAACTGGAGAGCGGACGCATCAGCGCGGAGATCTGGTACAGATCGTTGAACTCGAGGAGGATCACCATCAGCAGGGAAGCCGCGCCGATAATGACCGGATAGTGCCAGAACAGATGCGTGGTCAGCCCGACATGGAACGCGAAGAGCGCGAAGCCCGGCAGGAACAGAAGCATGAATTCAACGAGGCGCATGACGCCGCTGACCATGATCGGCGACATCGTATCACGGCGATATTGCGAGGCGACCTGCAGCGCGACCTTGTTGAGCTTGACGGGCTGGCCTGAAGAGCCAGCGTCAACTTTCCGGACCGCATTGATCGAAAAGCGGTGTGGAGGTTCAATCTCGTTCATGGTCAAGACCCGCAGATTACGGATCATATCTAACAGTCAGGGGCTAAGAAACCCTTGAGACTATCGGTCGCTTCAGACCATCTTTCGGCTCGGAAATCTTCCGGCCGAGGGCTGCGAAATAGGTTTTTTCGATCTGCGCGGCCATGACGTCGGCGCCGAACCTGGCTTTCAGCTCGACCGGTGTCGGCATGAGGGTGCGGTAAGCGTCGGGATCGAGAAGCGCTTCACTCATCTTATCGGTCAGTTGGCTGGTCAAGGGATAGACGAGCGCCGGCGAGCCGATGCCGAAGATTTCGGGGATTCCGCCAACGGCAGTCGCGATCATCGGCATGCCGGCACCGAGCGCTTCGAGCACGATGTAGGGCATCGCCTCGGCACGCGAGGGAACGACGATAAACCGCGCCAGTGAAAAGGCTTTTCGCGCCGGCATGGGCGGCAGGAAGCGCACCCGGTCGGCCAGATCGAGGCGCTTCACCTGCGCATGGTAACGCGGCAAATCCTCGCCGTCGCCGACCATCACGGCGGTGACCTTGCGTCCGAGTTTTGCCTCGGTGGCGGCGAGCGCGTCGATGAAGAGATCTGGGCCCTTCAGATCGCGCATCATGCCGATATAGAGGAAGTCGGCGGCGTCTGCTGCAGCCGGCACCGGTTCGAATTCGGCGGCGCGAAGACCGTTATAGACAAGCCCGTGCGGCGGGCGCGGCGTGCCGATCTTGCGGCGGAAGGTTCGCTGCTCATAATCCGAAACGAACAGCAGGTGATCGGTGAAACGCTCCATCAGGCGTTCGAGCCCGAAGAACATTTTTCCCGTCGTGGTCGTTTCGTCGTAGTGCAGGCTGCCGCCATGCGGCGAATAGAGGCGGGCGACGCGAGACCTTGAAACCCGCAACAGCGAGCCGAACATTCGGGCATAGACGCCACCCTTGGCGCCATGTCCGTGCAGGACGTCCGGCTGCAATTCCTTGATGATTCTGTATGTGCGCCAGGCGGCGGTCATATCGCCGGGGCCGATATGGCGCTGCATCGGCGTGCGCCATATGCCGAGCGCCAGCATGTCCTTCATGCCGGAAAACAGGCGTTCCTCATAGTCGCCGCCGGTGGTCGAATCGCAGACGATGCCAACCTGGTGCCCGGCCGCTACCTGAGCCTCGGCGAGATCGCGGACATGACGGAAGATGCCGCCGACCGGCGAGCGGAAACAGTGAACGATACGAAGCCGTTCACCCGCGCTCCTCTCGCTGCCATTTGCATGCTGATTCATGGTCTCTTCCGTAAGTCGAAACCAATCTTACGGACGATGGATTAAAAAAGACGTTCGCGAACGTAGATTGTGTCGCCGGGCAATAGAGGATCGGATGTGACGACCCTTCCGGTCATCACCTTGCCGTTGATATCGCGGGTGATATCGACATTCGCCTGGTTGGCGCGCGCCGAGAAGCCGCCGGCAATGGCGATCGCCTTTTGCACCGTCAGGCCCGGAACGTAGGAGTACTGGCCGGCAGCGCCCACTTCGCCCATGACGAAGATCGGACGGTAGCGATCGATCTCGACCGAAACATCGGGATCGCGCAGAAAACCCTGCCGCAGCTTGGCGGCAAGCGCCGCCTCGACCTGCTGGGCGGTGTTGCCGCGCGCCGGCACCGCACCCACCAGCGGGAAGGCGATGTAGCCGGACTGATCCACGCTGTAGGTGTTGGTAAGGCCTTCCTGTTCGAACACCGTCACACGAATGCGGTCGCCAGCGCCGAGCCGGTAGGGTTGGTCAAGCGCTTCATGGAAGGCTGCCGGTGCCGGGCGATAGCTGGAGCAGCCGGCAAGCAACGCCGCGACGAGCAGTGCGTGAAAGGCGGGGCGAAAGCTTTTCATGGCCGGACGGACACCTTTGGCTGCGCGCTGGACTCAAGTTCAGCGACTTCGATGTCGCTGTTATCATCCTGTTAGGGTTAATGCCCGGTAAAGCCCGCTGCTCTTTTGGGTCGATCCGACTACGTATAGTTGCATTAGGGTCGGCTCATTAACGCTCTATCAATCAAGGAAAACAGATTCTTTCCAGCATCTTAACCGATGGGTTACCATAGATGTTTACCATAAGAAGCATCCGATACTGGAGCAGGATGCATGTCAGGCGCTCAATCAACTGCCAACGATATCGATGTCGACCTTGGAAAGCTCTTCGCCTCGCTGGCGAGGAACTGGCTGCGCATCCTGCTGGTCGCGCTCGTCGTTACCGGAATTGCTTTCGTCCTCGCCTGGATGGCGACGCCGCACTACAAGGCCGAAACCCGCATCCTGATCGAAACCCGCGAATCCGTGTTTACCCGGCCGGATACGGGCAATGCGGAGGCTGATCGCCCGATTCTCGACGAGGAAGGGGTAACCAGTCAGGTCGAGGTGATCTCGTCGACCGACATCCTCAAGCAGGTATCGCAGAAGCTCGGCCTTTCGAAGCTGCCGGAGTTCGATCCCGCCGCCAATATGTCGCTCGCGACGCGGTTGCTGGTGATTGCGGGACTGAAAAGCGATCCGCATGAAATTCCTGCCGACGAGCGCGTGCTGAAGGCATTCCGCGAGAAGCTGAAGGTTTATCGCGTTGAAAAGTCACGCGTTATCGTCATCGAGTTCTCGTCTGAAGACCCAAGGCTTGCAGCCGAGGTGCCGAACGCCGTTGCCGACGCCTATCTGTCGGTGAGCCGGGATGCCAAGCTCCTGTCGAATTCCGACGCGACCGACTGGCTGGCGCCCGAGATCGCCGACCTCAGCAAGCGCGTCAAGGAAGCCGAGTCGCGTGTTGCCGACTATCGCGGCAAGTCGGATCTGCTGATCGGACAGAACAACGCGGTCCTGTCGACGCAGCAGCTTTCCGAACTGTCTTCCGAATTGTCGCGGGTGCGTGCCAGCCGTGCGGCCTCCGAGGCAAACGCCGAAAGCATGCGCAAGGTGCTGCAAGGCGGCGGTTCGGTCGATGCGTTGCCGGGCGTCCTGTCCTCGCCGCTCATACAGCGGCTGCGCGAGCGCCAGGTGCAGCTCAAGGCCGATATCGCCGACCTGTCGACGACGCTGCTGGGGAATCACCCGCGCGTTCGCGCGCTTAATTCGCAGCTTGCAGACCTCGACCGTCAAATCCGCATCGAAGCCCAGAATGTGCTGAAAAGCATCGTGACGGAGGCGCAGACCGCGCAAATGCGCGAGAGCCAGATCGTGGCCGATCTCAATACATTGAAGGCGGCTTCCGCACGCTCCGGTGAGCAGGAGGTCGAACTGCGCGCATTGGAGCGGGAGGCGACTTCGCAGCGGCAACTGCTCGAATCCTACATGACCCGCTATCGCGAGGCGGCATCGCGCAAGGACCGCAACTATCTGCCGGCCGATGCCCGCATCTTCTCGCGCGCAGTCGTTCCCGCAGAGCCATATTTCCCGAAGATCGTGCCGATCGTGGGTGCCGCCTTCGTCGCCTCGCTGCTGATCATGGCTGTGGTGACGCTTCTGCAGGAATTGTTCTCCGGCCGTGCAATGCGCCCGGCGCCCGGCGCGCATTTCGAGCCGGTCGAGCAGGTGGCGATGCCCGTCCTCGAAACGGAGCCGCATGAGGAACCGACCGCGAAGGAATATGATCAGGCCGCGCCGATCGTTTCTTCCGAAACGGAGCCGGATATCGAGGACGATCACGGCGAATTGTCCAGGCCTGAGCGCATGCTCGGAGAGATCGGCATCGAGCGCGCCGCCGAAAAGCTGATTGCCGGTGGTGCCATGCGTGCGATTTTCGTGTCGCCCGAGGGCGACGAGGCGGCTGCGACCTCGGTCATGGTTGCCCGCGAGGTCTCGGATGCCGGATTGCGGGTGCTGCTTCTTGATCTTACCGCATCAGGTGCCGCTTCGCGGCCAATGCTCGACAGCGGGCACTATCCCGGCATAACCAATCTGCTGTCGGCGCAGGCGCAGTTCACCGAAGTCATCCATGCCGACCATTATTCCGATTGCCACGTCATTCCGGTAGGTACTGCCGATCCGGTTCGTGCCATGCGCGCTGCCGACCGCCTGCCGATCATCCTGGAATCGCTGACGACCGCTTACGACATCGTCGTGGTCGAATGCGGCCCGATCGATGCCGATGGCATCCGCCGGCTTGTCGGCGAGGGTACGGAAATCTTCATCAGCATGCTGGAGCCGGACGACGAGGTTCTGTCAGCCGCCGACAACCTGCGCGAAGGCGGCTACCACGGCTTTATCCTGGTGACGCCTGCCGGCTACGAATTGCCGACTTCGCCGGTGCCCGGCAGGAACGTGGCGTAAGCGCCGCATTCCCTTCGTTTCCGTTGGATCACTCTTCTGCCGGCGTCGCCATTCCGCCTGCGGCCCGCTTGCGCAGCGCCTTCGCGACCTTCCAGATAAACGGGCGGTTCTTTACGAACGCCTTGAGGCGCGCGGTGGCTCGCGTGCTGGCCGCAAACATCCGCCCCTTGGCCGTGAGCGGCAGGACGATGTCGACATGGCGCGTTTCGATATCGCACCAGAGCCGTTTGTACGGCTCGTCGCCGACGCTGAAATCGTAAATGCCGAAACCGTCGGCGCAGGCGGCATTTATATTGTCATAGAACAGGAACTCGCCGGGGCTGGTGGCCGCCAGTTCATCGTCGGAGATCGCGCCGAACTCGCAGATGAGGCGCTTGCCGCATTGGCTGGTGCCGGTGACCGCGCGCAACACGCCTCCGACTTCGAGCGCCTCCAGCGTAAAGATCGGCTGGTCGGTTTTCACGCTCTCTGCAAACAGGGCATGGAAAAACGCCTGGAGTTCGGGCTCTTCGAAAACATTGGCGATGCCCATCTTGCGGAAGCGTTCCACCTTCATCGCAAGGAATGCTTCGAACAGGCGCTGTGTCTCATCGCCGGTTTGCGCGATGAGACGCTGATAGCCGCCGGCTGCCTCGAATTTCCGCGTCTGCGCCCGATGCTTCTTGCGCTTTCGCTTGGCGCTCGTGCGCTCCAGAACGGCGTCGAACCCGCCATCAAGATTGACGCTGAGCGCGATGTTCGGGGTGGGGGCATGGGGAAGGGCGAGCAGGGGATTGGCAGTGCCGTCGAGATCTGTGGCGACGCGCTGGAGCATAAGGGCATCGATATCCGGCCGCGCCTTGCCGATAGCCTGCGTCAGGCTGATGATGTCGGCCTCGCTGGCCGACTGGAGCCATTTCGGCAGGGCAGGTGCAAAATTGCCGTTGGCATGCGTGCCTCCCATGAAGCGGGCGACACGAAATGGCCCGACCTTGACGACTTCCAGCGCCAGGGCGAAGACCGCCTGCTCATTGCTGGTGATCGTTGCGATCAGACTGTCGGGGCGTATCTGCCTGACCCAGTTTTCGACCCAGAGCGCGCTCTGGGCGGGCGCGAAGACGCCGTTTGCGCACAGCCGCGCATAGGAGGAGAGTGCTTCGGGCGTAGCCGTCGAAATCTCCGCCTGCGTCGCACGGGCATCCTGGCGAGCCGAAGCACGCCCTTGCGCGGCCGGTTCGATTCCAAATGACGCTGTGGCGTCAACCATACCTCAATCCTTCGCGGCTAATGCTGGTCGCCTGTCTTGCCGTAGGAAGGCGCTGTTTCAACGGATTGTAACGCCAAAAGGTGAATTAATGATCGACGGGGGCGATACGTTGCGCAGGCTGGTGCTGAACGCGGTCGGATATTCCGGCCTGGCGCCGCTCGCCCGTCCGCTCGTCGGCGGCATCGGCGCGATCCTGATGCTGCATCGGGTTACCGCCAACCTTGAAAGGCCCGACGGCGCCAATCGTCACCTCAACATCGCGCCGGCCTTTCTCGACGCACTGATAACCGACATGAAGGCAGGCGGCACCGAATTCGTGACGATGGACGAGGCGCTGGAGCGCGTGAGGCGCGGCGGCAAGGGCGGCCAGTTCGCCACGATTACCGCAGACGACGGTTATCGCGACAATCTAACAGAGGCATTGCCCGTGCTCGAAAGGCACGGTGTGCCGATCACCATCTACATCGCGCCGGCCTTGATCGACGGCACCGTGGATTTGTGGTGGGAGGTGATCGACGACATCGTCAACGCCCGCGACATGCTGTTCCTGAATACGGCCGAGGGCCGCGTGATGATCGACTGCTCGTCGCCGGCCAAGCGGGCAGAGGCCAATGCGCGGCTTCAGGAATATCTGACCATCGACGTTCGCGAGGAGGACCAGCGCACCGCCTTGCACGAACTGTCGCGTTCATGCGGCGTCGATCCGACCGGGCCGGGCAGGAAGACGCTGATGGGCTGGGAAGAGGTGAGGGCTGCTGCCGCCCACCCGCTGGTGACGATCGGCGCGCACACAGTGCACCATTACAGCCTCAAACGGTTGAACGAGGAGACGGCAAGGCGCGAGATCATCGATGCCGGGCGCATTCTCGAATCCGAGCTTGGCGAGAAACCGCGCCATATGGCGTACCCTTACGGTTATCCGAGCGCGGTGGGCGAGCGCGAGGTGGTGCTGGCGAAGGCTGCCGGCTATGCCTCGGCGGTGACGACGCGCCATGGTGTGCTGCGGGCCGACCACGCCGGACACCTGCATGCGCTGCCGCGCATCTCGATCAACGGCCGCTACCAGCGCGTTTCTTATATCCGCACGATGCTGTCGGGTATCACGACGCCCCTGGCGAATGCCGGCAAGATGCTCGTGACCGTATGAGGGTCAGGGCTTCGGCCGTGGCTCGATAATCAGCCACTTGATGATGCCCATCGCCGGCACCACCCAGAGAATACCGCTGAACAGGAAGAAGGCCAGATGCACCAGCGGGCCGGATTCCGACAGCTGCGCCACCGCCACCGTAGTTGCGACCAGCGCATAGACGATGACCAGCACGATCAGCAGCACGGTTCCGATGAGTTTTTTCAGGCGAATGGGCATGGTTCTTCCTTCGCCGTCCTCCTAAAACTTCTCAGGTCGCTGCGCAACCCGAGAGAAGCCATTACGCAATTCCGGGCGAAAAACCGCTGCACACTTTTCCGAGAATTGCTTGAGCGCGACGGCGTGTCGCGTGCATGATAGCCTTGTAAGAGCTGTCCCGATGGTCCACCAATCGCCGCGTTTCTAACGGTTTGGAATTGAGAGCCATGGCCGCAATCGCCAACGCTGCACCGCTTGCCTCGCACGACCGCGAACAGCGCAACCGCACCTATGTGCGCGGCTGGCTTTATGTCGTGCTCGTCGTGCTGTTTGCGCTGGTGATGGTCGGCGGCGCCACGCGCATGACCGGCTCCGGGCTCTCCATCACCGAATGGAAGCCGATCCACGGCGTCATCCCGCCGCTCAACCAGGCCGAATGGCAGGAAGAATTCGAAAAATACCAGCAGATCCCGCAATATGAGCAGATCAACAAGGGCATGAGCCTGGATGAGTTCAAGGGGATTTTCTGGTGGGAATGGGCGCATCGTTTGCTCGCCCGCGGCGTCGGCTTCCTTGTCGCCATTCCTCTAGCCTTCTTCTGGCTGTCGGGCCGCCTCGAGCGCGGGCTGAAGCCGCGCCTCGTTGGGCTTCTGGCGCTGGGCGGGCTGCAGGGCGCGATCGGCTGGTGGATGGTCGCCTCGGGGCTTTCCGAACGCGTTTCCGTCAGTCAGTACCGGCTGGCGACGCATCTGACGCTGGCCTGCATCATCATCATGGCGACGGCCTATATCGCGCGCGGGGTTGCGACCTATTCGGAAGCGCCGGCAAATCGAGGCGTGCAGCGCTTCGCCGGCATCATGGTGCTGCTGGTGCTGATCCAGATCTACCTCGGCGGTCTTGTCGCCGGCCTGCATGCGGGCCTGACTTACAACACCTGGCCGCTGATGGACGGTGCAGTCATTCCGGGGGACCTGTTCATCATCGATCCGGCGTGGCGCAACCTGTTTGAAAATCCCAAGACCGTGCAATTCGTGCATCGCATGTTCGCCTATTCGGTCCTCGCCGCGGCCATCTGGCATGCCTTGGTGACGATGCGGGCACTTCCGGGAACCACGCATGCCCGCCGGGCCTGGGTGCTGGTGGCGCTCATTCTGGGGCAGGCGGCGATTGGCGTCGGCACCCTGCTCGCGCAGGCACACATTCACTGGGCGCTGCTGCATCAAGGCTTTGCCATGATCGTGCTGATCTTCGCGACCGCCCATTGGCGCGGCACCAAGGGTGCTTATCCCTTGCCGACCGAAATCGCCGTTAGAAGCTAGCCCGCACCGCACGTACCGCCGCCACGACGGCAAGCTCGCTCGTCTCTTCGGCTTCGTTTTCGTCTTCGGCGTGCCAGGATGACGACAGGCAGCCCCATGCAATGGCATGATCGAGGATCGCGCGCGGGTCCTGTCCAAGCACACGGGCGAAAGCTTCTGCCATATAGGCGATGCGCTCCGGGTCCAGCGAGAGATCGTGACGATGGAGCGGGTTGTAGAAGAAGTTCGCCGCGTCGAAGCCGGGATCGCCGAGAAGGCCTTTCGGGTCGATCACCAGCCAGCCGCGTTTTCCGTGCAGGATATTGTCGTGATGCAGGTCGCCGTGCAGCACGCGCAGATCATGCGGGTTCGACAGCAGGCGTTCGGCAATCTCCGCTGCTTCCCGATAAGGGCTGTCATTTCCAGCGTCGCGATCGGCCTTGGCTTTCGTGAACAGGCTGGCGAAACGTTCCGTGAGGGGCTGCAGCTCAACTGGAGGAGGGGTGTCGGATGCTGAAAACAGTTCAGCCATCACCTCGACCGCGATATCGGTCGCGTGCCGGTCGCCATGCTCGTTCAACTCGTCGGTGAGCAGCCGGTCGCCGGCATACTCGAGCAGCATGTCATGCCCCTCGAAGCCTAGCAGCCGGATTGCTCCGGCGCCGTCTCGCCACGACAGATAATGCGCGCCGCGCAATTCGTCGGCGACGTCATCGAACGGCTTGAGCGCTTTGACCACGGCAGGGTCGCCATTTTCCTGGCGCACCTTCCAGATGCGGCTCGAAAATGTTTCTGCAATGAGGACCGGGTCGCTGATCTTCCAGCGACCCGGAAAGGCAGGCTGGTTCATTCAGTGCTTCAGCCCGAGCATCAAATCCATGTTCTGGACGGCAGCACCCGAGGCTCCCTTGCCGAGATTGTCGAGCAGCGCCACCAGATTGACCTGGCCCTGACCATCGGTGCCGAAGACATAAAGCTTCATCAGGTCGGTGTTGTTGAGCGCTGTCGGATCGAGGCGCGCCAGTTTGGCGCTTTCGGCAAGCGGTACGACCTCGACGATGTCTTGGCCGGCATAATGCGCTGCAAGCGCCGCATGGATCCCACCGAGCGTCACCGCGCCGTTGAGGTCGGCCAGATGCAGCGGCACCTGAACGATCATGCCCTGCGCGAAGCGGCCGACGGACGGCGCAAAGATCGGCTTGCGGTCGAGCAGGCCGTGCTGCTTCATTTCAGGAACGTGCTTGTGCGCAAGCGTCAGGCCGTAGAGGAAGTGCGGCGAGGCGATGTGCTCCGGGTTTGCCGGGTCTTCCATCTGCGCGATCATCTGCTTGCCGCCGCCGGTGTAGCCCGAGACGGCGTTGACGCTGACGGGGTAGTCGGCGGGCAGGATGCCGGCAGCCACCAGCGGGCGGATCAGCGAGATCGCGCCGGTCGGATAGCAGCCGGGATTGGCGACGAGCCGCGCCTTGGCGATCAGCGCGCGCTGCGCGCCGTCCATTTCGGCAAAGCCGTAGGCCCAGTCGGGATGCACGCGATGCGCGGTCGACGTGTCGATGATGCGCGTCGAGTTCTTGCCTTCCAAGATCGCGACGGCCTCGCGGGAGGCGTCATCCGGCAGGCAGAGAATGGCAAGGTCGGCCGACTTCAGGAAATCGGCGCGCATGTCCTTGTTGCGCCGCTCGGCTTCCGGGATCGACAGGACATCGAGATCGGATCGTTCGGCAAGGCGCGTGCGGATCTGGAGGCCCGTCGTGCCGTGTTCGCCGTCGATGAAGATTTTCGGTTTCATGTCCTGTCGTCCGTTAAACTGTGCAATTCCAAGGAGATGAAGCCGAAACCGGATTCATCTCCTCAATTTGGTCAACCCGCCTTCAAGGCGTTTTCGCGAGCCTTTCGCTCGGCCAGCAGGCCGAGATATTGCATCGCCACCGTCGCCCCGGCAATCGCGGTAATATCGGCATGGTCGTAGGCCGGCGCAACCTCTACGACATCAGCACCGACAATGTCGATCTGCGTCATCTGGCGCAGCACCGAAAATATCTTGGCCGTTGATGGTCCGCCGGCAACCGGCGTGCCTGTGCCGGGCGCGTAGGCCGGGTCGAGGCAATCGATGTCGAAGGTGACGTAGGTCTTCTTGCCGCCGGTGCGCTCGGCGATCGCATAGGCGATGTCGGAGGCACGCATGTCTTCGACTTCATAGCCGTAGATGATCTTGATGCCGAAATCGTCGGGCGCATGGGTGCGGATGCCGATCTGGATCGAGCGGTCAGGATCGATGATGCCCTCGCGTACGGCACGGGCCACGAACGAGCCGTGATCGATGCGCTTGCCGTCATCGTCCCAGGTGTCCTGATGGGCGTCGAACTGCACCATCGCCAACGGGCCGTGAATGGCCGCATGAGCCTTGAGCAGCGGCCAGGTGACGAAATGGTCACCGCCGAGCGACAAAAGGAATGCGCCGGATTTCAGAATCTTGGTCGCTTCGCGCTCGATCGCTCCCGGCGTTTTCTGGTGGTTGCCGGTGTCGAGCAGGCAGTCGCCATAGTCGACGACGCCGAGATTCTCGAACAGGTCGAGATGAAACGGATATTGCGGATCGCAGTCGAAGATCGCCGAAGCGCGGCGGATCGCCTGTGGGCCAAAGCGCGCGCCGGAGCGGTTGGTGACGGCGGCGTCGAACGGAATGCCCCAGACGACGGCGTCGGCGCCCTTTACGTTCTTGGTGTAGCGGCGGCGCATGAATGACAGTGCACCGGCATAGGTCGGATCGCCCGAGCGACCGGTGTTCTTGTTGGCCGTGAAAGCATGGTCAATGGATTTTGCAGGCATCACGATTTCCTAAAACTTGTCTTGTGACGGGCTGATGAAGCGGCGCGGAAATTGCGCGGCTTCGGTGGGGAAATGAATTCGCCCCGGCTCTATTATCACCGGGACAGGAGGCGGACCATCTTGACGCAGACGGCATTCCTCGATGGGAGCTCCTTCATTGATCTTGCCGCGAATGCGGCCTTTGGCTACCGCCGCCGAATGGTTCGAAATGCTCGTTCCTGGCGGGGTTTCTGCGCTCTCCTGGTCGCGCTTTCTCATTTTCCAGCGACGGGATTCGTTTCGCAGAGCGCCTTCATCGGCTCATCTTTCCCGTTTGTCGACTTTTTTTTCGCCCACCGGCATGTGCCTGCGGTCCGGCGGGTCGCGAAAATGTAGCCGGCGGCGTTCACCGCGCTGTCACGCGCGGCCGTTATCTCCTCGCCACATCAAACCGGCGAGGAAACGATTCTCATGCGGATGATGTGGCTGGGTGCGGCTGTGGCCGCTTTCCTCTTGCAAGTCTCGACGCCGGCGTCGGCCCAGAACGCGCGGATCGACCAGATCATCGATCGCTTCGAGCACGCCAACCTGTGGCGTGACCACGTCATGATCGTCGCTCATCGCGCCGGCTGGAAGGCCGGTGGAAAGATCACCCGTCCCGAGAATTCAATTGCCGCGATCCGCCACTCGATAGACCTCGGCGTCGAGATGGTCGAGTTCGATGTCCAGAAGACGCAGGACGGTGAACTCGTCGTGCTGCATGACAGCTGGCTCGACCGCACCACCACCTGCAAGGGCGAACTGGTCAAGTATGCGCTGGCCGACCTGAAGGGCTGCCGGCTGATCGTTGAAGGCACGGGCGAAGTGACCGACGAAACAGTGCCGACGCTGCGCGACATGCTTGCCGCTGCCAAAGGCCGGATCATGGTCAATATCGACAACAAGCTAGGCGTCGATGCGCTGCCGGAAATGGTCGCGGTCGCCCGCGATCTGGGTATCGAGCGGCAGGTGGTGATCAAGCAGAACCTCTGGAACACCGACAAGATCGCCGAGATGAAGGCAGTAATGGCGAAGGTGGGCGAGGGCGTTCACTTCATGCCGATCATTGCCGACGATGCCGTCAGGGATGCGCGTTTCATCGAGACGGCCACGAAGGCTTTTGCGGCGGATGCGGTCGAAATGGTTGTCTGGCGCCAACAGGGCCAACGCATGATAGCCGATGGCGGGCCGCTGTTCGGTTCGCGTGCCCGTGCGGTTGCTGCCCGGGGCGACTGGCACCTCTGGGTCAACACCTACCCGATCGTGAACAGGGAAAGCGGCCTGCTGGCCGGCGGCCGCGGCGATGAGCTGGCGACATTCGCAAGCCTGCCGGAGGAAACCTATGGTTTCTGGGCGGAGCAGGGCGCGACGATCATCCAGACGGACGAACCCGAAGCGGCGATCGATTGGCTGACGGCCAATGGCTACCGCACGCCCTATGATCTGACGAATTGACGTCGAGCACGATAGTCTTACGCGCCAGCGCGAAAGTCATCGTATTTGCTTTGCTCTTTAGGAAAGTCGAATATTAGCCAAACATTCTCAATATTCCGTCATCTTGGAAAAGCAACTGGACAGTGTTCGTGGAACACGCTCTGGTAGAAGGCGGGTTTGAGGATTTCCTTCTATGAATGCAGATGAAATTGTCAGCCATCCCGCGCTGTTTCCCGTGATTCAGCGGCAGTCGCGGGCATTTCTGCAGGTTTCCGAAGAACATCCGCGGCTGGCAGCAGTCTTTGCGACCCACCAGCGCTGGCTGATGGCGATGGTTGCGGTTGCGCTTTACTTTCGCAGCAATCCAGGCGGCAGCCCGACCGGGACAAGCACTGCCCGCTTCTTCGAGGTGATCGATTACCATTCGGTCGCCAGCAAGAATACCGCCAGCGCCTTCGTCAAGGAGATGCTGAACTACGGCTTCGCGAGCTATGGTTCCGATATCGAAGACAAGCGGACGGTGACGTTTCATCCGACGGCTTTGAGTGTCGACGCGATAGGCGTCTGGCTGACGATAGGGCTCACCACGCTCGACAGTCTCGACGGCAAAACCCGGCTCGCGACATTCCAGGCTGCGCCTGACGGCGCGCGCCGGCTTCTGCCACTCATTTCCGATGGCCTTCTCAAGTCCCGCGCCGTGAGAGAACCCAAGAACACCTTCTCCCTTTTCTCGTGGCTCAACGAGGGCGGCATCGTCATTGAGAGGCTGATAACCGGGATGCGAAAAGCCGACATCAAGGCCGCGCGTATTTCGACGGATATAACCTCGGTCACCAATCTGGGCATGTGGTTGACCCTGTCGCGGGCTCACCTCGCGCGAAAGCTTCGCGAGGCCGAGGATGCCGGCAGCCTCGGATGGCATGGCCAGAAGAACCATTCGGTAATGTGGGTGTCGCAGGGCTTTCTTCAGGATTACATGGCCGCCCAGGCGGTGAAGCTGGCGATCATCGATGCTTCGTTCGCCATGTGTTTCGGCGTCGAAGCAGAAAAGAGCCCAATCGTCGACAGTTCGTCAGCAATGCCAGATGCGGCGAACGGCAAGGGGCCGAATATCCCGGCGGCAGCCCCCACGGGCAATTCCGCGCTGCCAGCCATTTTACGGTAAGTGTTCAAACAAAAAGGCCCCGCAAGCGGGGCCTTTTCGTTCGGCACTGGCAAGCAGCACCTGAAATTCGAAAGCGATTAGCGCTTCGAGAACTGGAACGAACGACGGGCCTTGGCCTTGCCGTACTTCTTGCGCTCGACGGTACGGCTGTCGCGGGTCAGGAAGCCGCCCTTCTTGAGCACGCCGCGAAGGCCCGGCTCGTAGTAGGTCAGCGCCTTGGAGATGCCGTGACGGACAGCACCGGCCTGACCGGAAAGACCACCGCCGACGACGGTCGCGATGATGTCGAACTGGCCGACGCGGGCAGCAGCCACGATCGGCTGGTTGAGGATCATCTGCAGCACCGGACGGGCGAAATAAGCCGCGAATTCCTTGCCGTTGACGACGATCTTGCCGGAACCCGGCTTGACCCAGACGCGAGCGATCGCGTCCTTGCGCTTGCCGGTGGCATAGGCGCGGCCCTGCTTGTCCAGCTTCTGGACATAGACCGGGGCAGCCGGCTGTGCGGTAACGGCAGCGGTGCCGAGTTCTGCGAGCGAGTTGAGCTCAGCCATGATTACGAAGCCTTCTTGTTCTTGGCGTTCAGCGCGCCGACGTCGAGCGTCACAGGCTGCTGGGCGACATGCGGATGTTCGGCGCCGGCATAGACGCGCAGATTCTTCATCTGGCGGCGACCAAGCGGACCGCGCGGGATCATGCGTTCGACGGCCTTTTCAAGGACGCGTTCCGGGAAACGGCCTTCGAGCAGCTGGCGCGCGGTGCGCTCCTTGATGCCGCCGGGATGGCCGGTGTGCCAGTAGTACACCTTGTCGGTGAACTTCTTGCCGGTGAATGCGACCTTGTCGGCGTTGATGATGATGACATTGTCGCCATCGTCGACATGGGGGGTGAAGGTGGGCTTGTTCTTGCCGCGGAGGATGTTGGCGACGATAGAGGCGAGACGACCAACGACGAGACCCTCGGCGTCGATCAGCACCCACTTCTTCACCACGTCCGCAGGCTTCTGCGAAAAGGTTGTCATGGTCATATGCTTTCGGTTCGGACCTTCCGGAGAAGGCGTTTCTTGTTGCTTGGATTGAAACGCCGCCTGCGCGCCGCTTCAAAAACAAAACGACGGCCGATGTGGCCGCTGTTTCGATGTCGGCTTATAGGCTGCGGGCATCCCGAAGGTCAAGTGACGAAAAACAGCCGCTTTCTGAGTAAATTCAATAAAAACAATGCGCTAGGTATAAGGTATTATTTTACCACACAAATTTCAGCGCTTCGGCGGTATCGAATAGGTGCCGGTGGCATGCGCGACCGTGTGCCCGTCCGGTCCGGCGACGATATCTATGTCGTAGACCATCAGGCTTTTTCCGAGCTTCAGTATGCGGCAATGGCCGTCTATCGGACCGGCTTCGGCCTTGCGCATGAAGTTGATGTTGAGATTGGTGGTCACCGACAGCGCGTCGGGTCCGGCATGGGAAAGCACGCAGACATAGCCGCCGATATCGGCCAGCGTAAACAGCGATGGCCCGGACACCGTGCCGCCGGGGCGCAGGTGGCGTTCGTCGGCATTCAGCCTCACCGTGCAGCCGCCGGGAAACACCTCGACCGCCTCGAAAGCCGTAAGATCGCCGTTCAGCTGCGGGTAGACGGATTTCAGCAGATCGTTGATTTCGCCGGCCGTCATCTTCGGTTCGAGTTTCTGCTGGGCCGGCATCTGATCTGCTCCTGTCGCGGGGTCTGGTTCTACCGGCGGTGGGTCCGGCTGCTTATATCTGCCCGAAAGCGTCGCCAGAAAACACGTTTGCCCCCTGTTCTTCAACCGGCAGCGTGTTAGTTCTTTGGGCGAGACGAAGGAGATGAATATTGGCTGAGATCGTCGCCATAAAACCTGCGCCGGAAGGGCCGGTAACCTCGGTGCTGAAGGAAGGCGTGCTGCGCCTGACGCTGTCCAATCCGCCGGCCAATGCGCTGTCGATCGCGACGATGGCAGCACTTCAAGCCGAATTCGACCGCGCCCGCGACGACAAGGCGGTGCGCGTAATCATCCTGGCAGCAAGCGGCAAGTTGTTCTGCGCCGGTCACGACCTCAAGGAAATGACACTGCACCGCGCGGATGCCGACCGGGGCAGGGCCTTCTTCGAACGCAGCATGGGCGCCTGCGCGCAACTGATGCAGTCGATCGTGCGCCATCCCAAACCGGTGATTGCCGAGGTTGATGGGCTGGCAACGGCTGCCGGCTGCCAGCTTGTCGCGAGCTGCGATCTTGCCATTGCCTCGAACGAGGCGACATTCTGCACGCCCGGCGTCAATATCGGTCTGTTCTGCTCGACCCCGATGGTGGCGCTGTCGCGCAATGTATCGCGCAAGCAGGCGATGGAAATGTTGCTGACCGGCGAGACGATCGACGCGACGACAGCACGCGAATTCGGCCTGGTCAATCGCGTCGTGCCGCGCGAATACCTGAATCAAATCGTGAACAAATACGCTCAAACCATTGCTTCGAAATCGCCTTTGACGCTGAAGATCGGCAAGGAAGCTTTTTATCAACAGGCCGAGATGGGCCTGTCAGACGCCTACGAATACGCCTCGCGCGTGATGGTCGAAAACATGCTGGCCCGCGACGCCGAGGAAGGCATCGGCGCCTTCATCGCAAAGCGTGACCCGAAATGGACGGGCGAGTAGGCGCCTTGACGGCTGCATCCTTCCGCTCAAACAAGCAGGCATCATGAACCACGATTCCTACGACAATTCCTACATCTCCGGCATTCTGAATTCGGTGAAGACGATCGCCGTCGTCGGCGCATCTGCAAACGACGTGCGGCCGAGCTATTTCGTCATGAAATATCTCATCGCCAAGGGGTTCACCGTGTTCCCGGTCAATCCGGGGCAGGCGGGCAAGGAGATCCTTGGCCAGATGACCTATGCGAAGCTCACGGACATTCCGGGCGCGATCGACATGGTCGATATCTTTCGGGCTTCCAATGCCGTGCCGGCAATCGTCGACGAGGCGCTGGCGCTCGATCCGCTGCCCAAGGTGATCTGGATGCAACTGACCGTGCGCAATGACGAAGCAGCGGCGCGCGCCGAGGCTGCCGGCCTCAAGGTGGTGATGAACCGCTGCCCGAAAATCGAATACGCCCGCCTTGCCGGCGAGATCGGCTGGAATGGCGTCAATTCGGGCGTTCTGTCCTCGAAAAAGCCGATCATGCGCGCCGGATTCCAGAGCTTCGGCGTTCGCCAGAAGTAGTTTTCGCAAAATCATTCCGTGCCGGGCGCTTTTTCGTGCCTTTGCGGCTCATCGCATATGCCGTTGAAGTATTTTGTTCTTTGCATTCGCGGCAGTGCTCCGCCAAGAATAGCAACGAATTTTCAGAAGAGCTTTTCGGAGGAAAAAATGTCCCAGCGGATTCCCGGTTTCAACACGCTAGCCGTTCATGCCGGCGCCAAGCCCGACCCAGCGACGGGCGCGCGCGCCACGCCGATCTACCAGACGACGGCCTATGTCTTCGACGATGTCGATCATGCCGCCTCGCTGTTCGGCCTGAAGGCGTTCGGCAACATCTACACCCGCATCATGAACCCGACGCAGGCCGTGTTGGAGGAGCGTGTGGCTGCCCTCGAGGGCGGAACGGCGGCGCTTGCGACCGCATCCGGCCACGCCGCGCAATTGTTGGTGTTCCACACCATCCTGCGCCCGGGCGAGAATTTCATCGCTGCGAGAAAGCTTTACGGCGGTTCGATCAACCAGTTCGGCCACGCCTTCAAGAATTTCGGCTGGGAAGTGCGCTGGGCCGACACGGACAACATCTCGACCTTCGAAAGCCAGATCGACGACAAAACGCGCGGCATCTTCATCGAGAGCCTGGCCAATCCGGGCGGCGAATTCGTCGACATAGAGGCAATCGGCAACATTGCCCGCAAGCACGGCCTGCCGCTGATCGTCGACAACACCATGGCAAGCCCTTATCTGCTGCGGCCGATCGAGCATGGCGCCGACATCGTGGTGCATTCGCTGACGAAATTCATCGGCGGCCATGGCAATTCCATGGGCGGCGCGATTGTCGATGGCGGCACCTTCGACTGGTCGAAATCCGGCAACTATCCGATGCTGTCGGAGCCGCGCCCCGAATATGGCGGCGTGGTGCTGCACGAAACCTTCGGCAACTTCGCCTTCGCCATCGCAGCGCGCGTGCTCGGCCTGCGCGATTTCGGGCCTTCGATCTCGCCCTTCAACGCATTCCTGATTCTGACTGGGCTGGAAACGCTGCCGCTGCGCATGCAGCGTCATTCCGACAATGCGCTCAAGGTCGCCGAATGGCTGTCGAAACACGACAAGATTGCGTGGGTGTCCTATCCCGGCTTGCCGAACGACAAGAACCACAAGCTGCAGCAGAAATATTCGCCACTCGGCGCCGGTTCGGTCTTCACCTTCGGCCTCAAGGGTGGTTATGCGGCGGGCGTGAAACTGGTCGAGGGGCTGGAGCTGTTCTCGCATCTCGCCAATATCGGCGACACGAAATCGCTGGTTATCCATCCCGCCTCGACGACGCACCGCCAGCTTTCCGACGAGCAGAAGATCGCTGCCGGTGCGGGGCCTGATGTGGTGCGGCTTTCGGTCGGCATCGAGGATGTCGCCGATATCATCGCCGATCTCGAACAGGGCCTGGCGAACGCTTGATTTGCCGGGGCTATTGGTGCGTCCTTCGAGGCTCGCTTCGCTCGCACCTCAGGATGAGGGAGGTTGTGCTGCGGCGATGAATGAAAATAGTCGATTTTATCGCGGCTCAAGGTTAGCCACGTTTCAGAATTTGAAAGGCTCGCGCCTGCCACCCTCGTTCTGAGGTGTGAAGCGAGCCTCGAAGGACGCACCGATAGATTTCGACCAACGATTTGAGGACCTCGATGGGAAGTCAAAAATTCCTGACGATCGACACGACCGGCATCGAGCCGGAGGAAGGCGCGCCCGCCGAGGGGCGTGTCATGTCCGGCGATCCCAAATTCCGCACATGGAATGCCGAGGAGGTCGAAGGCGGCCTCTATGCCGGCATATGGGAATCGACGCCCGGCAAATGGCGCATCGAATATGACGAGTGGGAGTTCTGCCACATCCTCTCCGGCGTCTCGGTTATCACCGAAGATGGCGGCGAGGCGCGTACGGTCAAGGCGGGCGACCGTTTTGTTCTGCGGCCCGGCTTTAGGGGAAGCTGGGAAGTGCTTGAGACGACACGCAAGGATTATGTGATCAAGGTGTAGGTGTCGCGCCTTCTTACCGGCTATACACATCCCTGCGATTGCCGACGCGGACAATCAGAATGCGCACGGTGCTGTCTTCGATGTGGGCGATTATCCGGTAGTCGCCCACACGACCGTACGTCAGAACCGCACCCGCAACGCTTCCAATCCGTGAAAATGATAAGTGTCGCGGAAGAGCGGCCCTTCAGCGAGCGCCAGACCTGGCAGCCTGTCGAACACCACCTTGAGCGAACTCTGCAGTTCCAGCCGGGCCAGCGGGGCGCCGATGCAGAAATGGATGCCGGCGCCGAAGGAGACGTTTTTCTGGTCGCCGCGGCCCGGCATGAATTTCTCCGGTTCGGTGAATGATGCGGGATCATGATTGGCCATGCCGAGCAACAGTCCGACTTGTTCGCCGGGCTTGACCGTCACGCCGTCGCTGAGCTCGATCTCGCCATAGGCATAGCGCGTGAACATGTGCAGGGGCGCGTCGAAGCGCAGGCATTCTTCCACCGCTGCGGCGGTCGCTTCCGCTGTGCCAAAGAACCGGCGTGGATCGCCGCCCTGCGCGAGTATGGTGCGCACGGCATTGCCGGTCTGGTGGACTGTCGCCTCGTGGCCGGCGTTGAGCAGCAGGATCGCCGAGGAAACCAGTTCGTCTTCCGACAGTTTCTGGCCGTCTTCCTGCGCCGAGATCAGCAGGCTGAGCAGATCTTCGCCAGGATTCTTGCGGCGCTCGGCCACGTAACTGCGCAGGAAATCGGAGAACGCGCGCGACGATGCGTTGGCCTTTTCCTCGGTCTCTCGCGTGCGGCCATGCATGTACATCGCCACCATGTCGTGCGACCAGTCGAGCAGTTGCGGTCCCATTTCCACCGGCACGCCGAGCATTTCGGCTATGATGGTGATGGGCAAGGGGGCTGCGAAAGCCGGCAGCAAATCCACTTCGCTTGCCGGTTCGAAGCGGTCGACCAGCTCGTTGGCCAGCGCTTCGACGCGCGGGCGCAGCCGCTCGACCTGCCGCGAGACAAAGGCACGGTTGACCAGCGTCCGCAGCCGCGTGTGAGCCGGCGGTTCGAGCTCGAGCATGGAATTGGCCTCGATCGCGTCGAAAGCCCTGAGATGGGTGCGGTCCCGATCGGTCCCGCGGCTGTCGGGAATGCCGGCCGGATTTTGGCGGCCGAAACGCCGGTCGCGTAGCAGCCGGCTGACGTCGTCATAACCGCCAAAGCACCAGAAGCCGAACTCCTCCCAGAAGAACGCGTTCGATGTGCCATGCAACCAGGCGTAGGCTTCGTAGGGATTCTGGACAAAACGCTGCTCGTGCGGGTCGAGCCGCAAGCGGCGGGTGGCAGGGTCGAAACTCAAATAGGAAGGTTGTGCAATCATCATATGTCTTTGTCGTCGAAGGCAAGAAAGAGTAGCGGTCTAGCGCCCATTTGGACGCGACGCCAGTTCACCAGCGCGGCGCATTCGACAACGTCGTCGAATTGTCGCGTTGCCCGCGCCTTCATGCCGCCGGCCTTGTCCAGCTTGACGAGAATTGCGCCGTCCGGTGGCACGGAAATCGACGTCATGCCCGCATCTGGATCGTCCAATGAACTCATGCAATCGATCCAGGCATCCATATTGTTCCCATACCAGGATGGAAATCCGAACGCCTCCGCGAAGGCGGCGTGAAAGCTTGCCTCGTCCGTAATCCGCGAGCAGTCGATGGTGACCGCGACGATGTCCATAAAATTCCTCCGATTGCGCGCCGCATGAGCTTGATGCCAAGATAGGTGTCACAATCGGGCAGGAAAAAGAATGAACATCATCGTCGTTGGCGCGGGCATCGCCGGCCTTTCCACCGCATGGGCGCTCACCAAGGCGGGACACCAGGTCACCATTGTCGAGCAAGGGGCGATTCCCAACCCGCTTGCTGCCTCGGGCGATCATCACCGCATCATCCGCCGCGCTTATGGTGCGTCGACCGGTTACGGGCGGCTGATAACCGAAGCCTATGAGGCCTGGGACGAACTTTGGGCGGATATCGGCGAAACGCATTACGATCCGCGCGGCTTCATGTGCGTCTCGCGCGAGCCGGGGGATGAGGCCGACGACTATCGCGAAGGGCTGGAGGCCGGTGGCTATCCGTTCGAAATGGTCGAGCCTGCGGATGCCGTTGTCCGCTGGCCTTTCCTTGAAGCGGGCAGCTTCAACTACGCCTTCTTTTCCCCGGAAGGCGGAGCGCTTCATTGCCGCAAGATCGCCGCCGGTCTCGTTCACTGGCTGAAGGCGAATGGCGCGAATGTCTATGAGAACAGCAAGGTCGTCGAAATCGATCAGGAAGCCGGAACGGTCACGCTCGAAACGGGCGAGACGATGCAGGGCGACCGCGTCATCGTCACCGCAGGCGCCTGGGTTCTAAAACTGTTCCCGGAACTCGGCTTCGAACTCACCACCTATCGCACCGCGGTCGTCTATCTCGATCCTCCGGCTGACCTGAAGGCCGCCTGGGAGGCAGCGCCGGTGATTCTGGATGTCGGCGGCAAGACCGACGGCTACATCATTCCGCCTTCGGGCGGAGCGGGGCTGAAATTCGGTTCGGGCCTGCACAAGGTCAAGACCAGCGACGCCAACTGGAACAGGCAGCCGGTGAAGGGTGAGGGGGAGGCTATACGCAACCTGTTCTCGCCGCCGATGACGCGCATAGAAGAATATGCGGTGAAGGAGGTGGTGACGTGCGCCTATACCTTCACCGCCGACGAACGCTTTCTGGCGCGCTCGCTCGGCAAATGCCTCGTGGTCTCGGCATGTTCAGGTCACGGCTACAAGTTCGGCGCTTCGGTGGGCCGCCGGGTGGCGTCCGCGGTGCAGGCCGACGATACCGAGAGCCTCATATCCTGGCTGCGCGCCGAGACGGTGTAACGCTGCGCGAGCAGTTGGATAAAGCGATGATGCAGCCTGATTCGTGCGTCGTCAGGCTCGTCCTTCCACACCGTAGCGGTGCAGCGGGTTTGTCATCGCCGTTGTCTGCGTGAGACCGAGAACCTTTCGAATGGTTTCGGGGCTTTCGCTGACGACCGTCTGGCCGACGACATGAGTGATGATCGTGCCCGGACCATGTTCTTTCATGGAAACCAGATGGGTGGTGTTGAAAAAGATCTGCTTGCCGTCAAAATCGGTGAGTGCAATCCACATGTTGAGCCCCTGCAAAGCGCGAAACATCTCGCGTGCCAAGAACCCAGGCCGGATGAACTGCCTCACGCCATTTGCGGCTTCAATGAGACCCACGTACATCTGAGGAATTGAAGTCTTGCGCAAACGGCTTTGATTTGCAACCGCGAACTAATTTATGTTTGCCAGAAGGTTACCAACGGTTGCGCGAGCGCAATGGTTCGATGCCCGAATCCAGACTGACGCGATTTGCAAGGCAAACGTCTTTCCCATGCCGAGCCAGCCGGTGAACAAATGCTCGAATTGTCCAAGGAAAAGAAGGTGGTACGCCCAAGGGGAATCGAACCCCTGTTACCGCCGTGAAAGGGCGGTGTCCTAACCGCTAGACGATGGGCGCGGAAGACGAAGCGGGTTATAGTCAGCTTGTTTGCTATGGGCAACCCGTCAAAAGCCCGTTTTACAAACTTTTTTTATCTCACCTGCGGCGGCGGCAACGCCAGTTCCAATCGCGCTCCGGACCGACGTCGATATGCACCGATTCCGTGTGGCAATAGGTGCCGACGCCACCGCGACCGGGCATCGAGCGGACGTAATTGGCCAGTTCCCACTTGCCGACGCCGGGGATCTGAATGTCGGCGGCCGCGCAATACATATGCAGCGAATTCTTGGCGCCGCGCGCCTGGCGGTTGCGGCTCGGGCTGCGGTAGCCCGAGGTGACGATCATCTTCTTGCCGTAGTGCTGTTCGACCACCTTCAGGACACGGACCAGCGAAGGCTTCAGGCAGGCAACATCGACGTTCTCAGTCTGCTTGAGAAGGCCATTGGGGGCAAGGCGCGCCAAACCGGCGGCAGACGCTACCTGGATCGGCTCGTCGTCTTCCTCGTGCAGATCGACATCGCTGTCGTCGTCGATGCCTGATTTGCGCTTGATTTCGAAAAGGGCGGTCTGGCGCACGCCGGGCAGGGCGTTTTCGCTGCTGTCGGAGGCAGAATTTCCGCCGCTGAGCGAGGCGAGCGCAAGCGGCTTTGCAGCGGAATCAGCGGAAGCCAGCTGAATGATCGGCTTGGCTTTTTCTTCCGCTACCGGTGCCGGAACGGCCGCAGCTGCCGCTTCCTTGGCTGCAGTAGGTGACTGTTTCGGCTGCGCAATGACGGGTTTGGATGTCGCGGAAGCGGACGATGCACCGAAGAATGAGGCAAGGAAGCCTTTTTTCTTCGTCGCGGCCTGTTCGGCCTGAGGAGCTTCGCCGGCGGTCACATAGACCGGATTGTTCATTTCAGTGGCGGCACTTGCCACTTGCGCCGGTTTTGCCGCTACGGGACCTTCGCCGTTGCGTCCCGTCGATACGGGAGCCTGAACCACTTTTGCCTGTTCAACAGGCTCGGCGGGCGCAGATGCCGGCGCGGGTTCAGCAGGGGCGGCGGCAGCTGCGGTTTGCGTCGATGCTTCTGCATTCACCGCGGCTTGCGATTGCAGCGCGGGATTTTCGGTGACGGGCTTGGCGGCCGGCAGATAGGCGACTTCGGCAGGCAATGCCGTGTCGCCTTCTTCCATGACTGTCGTCACGGCCGGGCTGCCGGCGTCTGTCTGCTGAGAGGTGGTAACGGAACTGGTCTGCAGGCTCGAACCACCCGTGGCGGCCTCGGCTGCCTGAGCCGGTGCGGTTCCGGGTGCGTTGAAGCCGGGAGAGCCGAGTTCGAGGCTTGGGTCGGTGGTTGACGTGCAGGACGCCAGCAGAACGGAGAACAGCGCTGCCACAACGGCACGGCTCCCCCCTTTCGCAAAGCGCGACCTTGCTACAGTCAAGCCCGTCCCCTTCTGCCTTCTCAGCCGCGCCTTTTCAGGAAGCGGCACTCAAAAAATCAAAACCGAAACGATTCTGCCTCCACCGGCCTGCCTGAACCTTGCGATCTGACGAACTGTCCGCTGAAGCGGAATCGAATTCGAAAAATGGCCGGATCAAGTTTGCCGGGCCACCATTTCGCCCGCTTTGACCAAGAGGTCAACTCACCGCACATTACAGTGTGTTACACACGCACCTTCACATAGCTGCCCGGTGCATCGCCGAGAGTCTTTGTGTGTTCGCCGGGTATTCTTGCCGGCACCTGTGCAGGGTTTTTCTCGGCGACCCAGTTTTGCCAATGCGGCCACCAGGATCCCTGGTTTTCCTTGGCTTTCTCGATCCACTGGTCGAATTTTCCCGTTGGTTTACCGCCGGTCCAGTATTGGTATTTGTTGGCCGCAGGCGGGTTGACCACGCCGGCGATATGGCCCGATCCGGCCATCACATACTCCACCGGTCCGCTGAAATATTGACAGCCGAGAAAGACCGAAAGTGCGGGTGCGATGTGATCTTCGCGCGACGCGAGATTGTAGACGGGAATCGTTATGTCGCCCAGCGAGATGGTGCGGCCGGCGAGTTCCGTGCGGCCCTGCGAGAGATTGTTTTCGAGATAGCAGTTGCGCAGGTAGAACGAATGGTTGGCGGCAGCCATGCGGGTCGAATCGGCGTTCCAGTAGAGCAGGTCGAAGGGCAGGGGATCCTTGCCGCGCATGTAATTGTTGACGACATATGGCCAGATCAGGTCACCGGAGCGCAGCATGTTGAATGCCGTCGCCATCTTGGTTCCGTCGAGATAGCCCTTGCCGTTCATCGAGCGCTCGAGCGCGGCGATCTGGTCTTCGTCGACGAACACCTTCAGGTCGCCGGCGAATGTGAAATCGACCTGGGTGGTGAAGAAGGTGACCGACTGGATTCGGTTGTCGCCCTCTTGCGCGAGCAGTGCGAGCGCCGCAGCCAACAGCGTTCCGCCGACGCAGTAGCCGATCGCATTGACCTCTTTTTCGCCCGTCGCAGCTTCTATCGTATCGAGCCCATATTGCAGGCCTTCGCGAATATAGGCTTCCCAACCTTTCAGGCCGTGGCGTTCGTCCGGGTTGATCCAGGAGATGACGAAGACGGTGTGGCCCTGCTCGACGGCCCAGCGGATGAAGGATTTCTGCGGGTTGAGGTCGAGTATGTAGAATTTGTTGATCCATGGCGGGCAGATCAGCAGAGGCCGTTTCAGAACCTTTTCGGTTGCCGGTTCATACTGGATGATTTCCGCGACGTCGCTGCGTCCGACGACCTTGCCCGGCGTCATCGCCATGTTGCGGCCGATCTCGAACTGCGAGTAATCGGCCTGCCGAAGCTTCAGATCGCCCTTGCCGGCAACGATATCCTCGGCCAGCATCTTCATGCCGCGCACGAGGTTTTCGCCGTTGCTCATCACCGTTTCGCGGAAAAGCTCCGGATTGGTGAGGATGAAGTTCGAGGGCGAGATCGCGTTGGAAACCTGCTTTACGTAGAAGCTGGCCTTGTGGCGGGTGTGCTCGTCCAGCCCGTCGGCGTGTTCGACAAGATCATTCGCCCAGCGCGATGTGACGAGATAGGTCTGCTTGAGAAAGTCGAAGAAGGCGTTCTTGGCCCATTCCGGGTCCTGGAAGCGTTTGTCGCCCTTTTCCGGCTTGATGCCTTCCTCGGCACGTTCCCCGGCGCCGGCGCGCTGGATCGCGTTCGACCAGACGTTCATGTAACCGGAAAAGAGACGCGTCTGGGCTTCAAGCGCGCGCGACGGGTCGGAAAGCCAGTATTCGGTGAGCTTGGAGAAGGTCTTGACCATGTCGGCCATCGGCTCAGCCACGCTGTCGCGAATCTCGCCCTTTTCGCGCGGCTCGGCCCATGCCGAGGCAGCCTTGCCCGCCTGCTCGACCATCCGGGCGAGGTTCAGCGCGAAACGCTCCGGGTCCTTGACGAGATATTGCTCGACGGAGGGTGTCGGATCGGCGTCTGTCTTGCCAGAATCGGCTGTCTTCGACATGGTTCGGGCACATCCTCCAAGGCGTATTCTTGACATGTTATCATGGGACGTCGAAAGAGGTCCAACAACGACCCTTCTTCGTGTAATAGGGTCGCAGAGGAAATAATATGACAGAGCTTGATCGCGGCGGCATTTTTTCCAGGTTGCGGGTGGTGCTTGCGGGCGCCGGCATCGCGCTGGCGGCATTGCAGTTGTCGGCCTGCACCAGCATCGACGAGGGCGTTCCGGTATCGACGGCAAAGCCTTCTGGCCTTTCCTCCGGTCAGGCCAACGACACCGGCACATTTCCAAACCTGAACATTCCGCCGAAAGTCGCGAACCAGCAATTCACGGCGGACCAGAAGACGGCGAAGCTTTCCGAGCTGAAGTCGGCGCAAGGGTCGCAGGCAGCCGCCGGCACGGGCAGCGTGCCCAACGACCAGCCTCGATTGAAGAAGATCGCCGCCACGCACGCACAGGAAACCCTGGCCGAGATCGAAGGCAACTGATACCTCGACCCGCCCTGTGATTGGGTATATACGCGCGTCACGTTTGATGGCCACTTTGCTGGATTTGTCATGGAAGAGTTTCACAAGATTCGCCGGCTTCCGCCTTATGTCTTCGAGCAGGTCAACCGGCTGAAGGCCAGCGCCCGTTCGCGCGGCGCCGATATCATCGATCTCGGCATGGGCAATCCCGACCTGCCCACCCCGACCGCAATTGTCGACAAGCTGTGCGAAGTGGTGCGCGACCCGCGCACCCACCGCTATTCTTCCTCGCGCGGCATTCCGGGCCTGCGCCGCGCTCAGGCTAATTATTATGCCCGCCGTTTCGGCGTGAAGCTGAATGCGGACACTCAGGTCGTTGCCACGCTCGGTTCCAAGGAAGGCTTCGCCAATATGGCGCAGGCGATTACAGCACCTGGCGATGTCGTGCTGTGCCCGGACCCGACCTATCCGATCCATGCCTTCGGCTTCATCATGTCGGGCGGCGTCATCCGCTCGCTGCAGGCAAAGCCGGACGACAGCTTTATCCCGGCGCTCGAGCGCGGTGTGCGCCATTCGATCCCGAAGCCGCTGGCGTTGATCCTCAATTATCCGTCGAACCCGACGGCCCATGTCGCCACGCTGGACTTCTACAAGGACGTGGTGGCCTTCGCGAAGAAGAACGACATCATCATCCTGTCGGACCTGGCCTATTCCGAGATCTACTTCGACGGCAATCCGCCGCCGTCAGTCCTGCAGGTGCCGGGCGCGATCGACGTCACCGTCGAGTTCACGTCCATGTCGAAGACATTCTCGATGCCGGGCTGGCGCATGGGCTTTGCCGTCGGCAATGAGCGGTTGATCTCGGCGCTGACGCGCGTCAAATCCTATCTCGACTACGGCGCCTTCACGCCCATCCAGGTCGCGGCAACCTCCGCCCTCAATGGCGACGGTGCCGACATCGCCGAAGTGCGCGAGGTCTATCACAAGCGCCGCGACGTTATGGTCGATGCCTTTGGCCGCGCCGGCTGGGAAATCCCGGCGCCGGCTGCGACGATGTTTGCCTGGGCGCCGATCCCCGAGCAATTCAAGCAGCTCGGTTCGCTCGAGTTCTCCAAGCTGCTCATCGAGCATGCCGACGTGGCGGTAGCGCCGGGTGTCGGCTTCGGCGAGCATGGCGACGACTATGTGCGCCTTGCACTGGTCGAAAACGAGCATCGCATTCGTCAGGCCGCCCGTAACATCAAGCGCTTTCTGGCGACGACCGCCAAGCAGCCCAACAATGTGGTACCGCTGTCGGCGCATCGCTGAGCCGTCGCTGCCAACCATCCAGAATGACCGAGAAGAGGGGCGCTGCCATCATGGCCGAAGCTTTGCGTATTGGAATAGCCGGGCTCGGCACGGTCGGCGCATCTGTCGTGCGTGTTCTGTCGGAGAAGGCTTCCGAACTCACCCGCCAGTGCGGACGCCAGCTGGTGGTGACCGCAGTTTCCGCGCGTGATCGTTCGCGCAACCGGGGTGTCGATGTTGCAGCCGCCAAATGGTTCGATGATCCGGTGGAACTGGCCAAGAGCGCCGATATCGACGTCTTCGTCGAGCTGATCGGCGGTGACGAGGGACCGGCGCGCGCCTGCGTCAAGGCAGCACTCGAAGCCGGGAAGCACGTCGTGACCGCCAACAAGGCGCTGCTTGCCAAGCATGGCGTCTCATTGGCCGAGATCGCCGAGAAGAAGGGCGTTCTGCTGAACTACGAAGCGGCGGTCGCCGGCGGTATCCCGATCATCAAGACCATGCGCGAGGCGATGGCCGGCAACAGCGTGACGCGCGTGTTCGGCATCCTCAACGGCACCTGCAACTACATCCTGACGCGCATGGAGGCCGAGGGCCTGTCCTTCGAAGACTGTCTGAAGGATGCGCAGCGCCTCGGCTATGCCGAAGCCGATCCAACCTTCGACATCGAGGGCAACGACACTGCGCACAAGCTGTCGATCCTGACCAGCCTGGCCTTCGGCTGCAAGATTTCCGCCGATGACATCTACATGGAAGGCATCAGCAACATTTCGCAGGCCGATATCCGCGCAGCCGGTGAACTCGGGTACCGCATCAAGCTTCTCGGCGTTGCCCAGCAGACGGATAGTGGCATCGAGCAACGCGTGCACCCGACCATGGTGCCGACCGCTTCGGTGATCGCGCAGGTTCATGGCGTGACCAATGCCGTTGCCGTCGAGACTGACATATTGGGCGAGCTTCTGCTGTCCGGCCCCGGTGCGGGTGGCAACGCCACGGCATCGGCCGTGATCGGCGACATAGCTGACATCGCCAAGAGCCGCCCTGGCTTCCAGCACGGCCCGGTCTTCGGCCGTCCGGCCAAGGAGTTGAAACCCTACAAACGCGCCAAGATGCGCGCGCATGAGGGCGGCTATTTCATTCGCCTCACCGTGCATGACCGCGTCGGCGTGTTTGCCGCCGTCGCCAAACGCATGGCCGACAACGACATTTCGCTCGAATCGATTGTCCAGCACGCGGTCGGCACCGAAGAAAATGCGTCGAAGACGGTTATCCTCGTCACCCACGAGACGACGGAAGCCGCCGTTCGCAAGGCCGTCGATGGCATCACCAAGGACGGTCACCTGACCGACAAGCCGCAGGTGATCCGCATCGAGCGGGCCGGCTAAGAGCCTGCCCGCTAACTCTACTCTGCCGGCCGACTGACGCAGTCTTCTGCGCTTCCGGTGCTCACGGACCAGAACGTCCGCTCCGCTCCGGTTCTCGAAAACCACGCCATTCGACTCGGCAGAGCGAGTTATCAGACAGGCTCTGCATTGCTTCCACTTAGCTTAATCGATTGATGTTTCCCCGTTCGGCAAGAACGGCGCCGACAGGTCTTGCCCTTGTCATTTCACTTTGACACAAGGGTCCGGCTGCCCGGTCCCGGGCGTATCAAGATCAAGAACACGGGAATACTCAAACTATGGCGAAAAGCGTTGTCGCCGGTCTCGACCGGATCCTCACCATGGAACTCGTCCGCGTAACGGAGCGCGCCGCGGTAGCGGCTGCACGGCTTCGGGGCAGGGGTGATGAAAAGGCCGCCGACCAGGTTGCGGTCGACGCCATGCGCGCCGAATTGAACCGCCTTGCGATCAAGGGCACCGTCGTCATCGGCGAAGGTGAGCGCGACGAAGCCCCGATGCTCTATATCGGCGAGGAAGTTGGTTCAGGCGACGGCCCGGAAGTCGATATCGCGCTCGATCCGCTGGAAGGCACGACAATCTGCGCCAAGAACCTGCCAAATGCGTTGGCCGTCATCGCCATTGCCGAAAAGGGCAGCCTGCTGTTTGCGCCTGACGTCTATATGGACAAGATCGCCGTCGGCCCCGGCTATCCTGAGGGCGTTATCGATATCGACGCGACGCCCGAGGAAAACATCAAGAGCGTGGCCAAGGCCAAGGGCGTTCCGATTTCGGAAGTCACCGCCTGCATTCTCGACCGTCCGCGCCATGCCAAGTTGATCGAAGCGGTGCGTAACACCGGTGCTGCCATCCGCCTGATCGGCGACGGCGACGTTGCCGGCGTCATCCACACCACCGACCCGGACGAGACCGGCATCGATATCTATCTCGGCACCGGAGGCGCACCGGAAGGCGTTCTCGCTGCCGCGGCACTTCGGTGCACCGGCGGCCAGATGCTGGGCCGTCTTATCCTCGATACACCGGAAAAGGTGGCGCGCGCTGCCAAGATGGGCATTTCGGACCCCGAAAAAGTCTATCGCATCGAGGAAATGGCGCGCGGCGACGTGCTTTTCGCTGCCACCGGCGTGACTGATGGCAACATGCTTGCCGGCGTGAAATTCGGCCGCAATTCGATCACCACCGACACGATCGTGCTCCGGTCCTCGTCGAAGACCGTGCGTGAGATCAAGGCGCGCCATCAGGATCTCGATAAATTCTGAGGACTGTTGGCCGACTTACCCTTGCTGAGCTTGGTTTTCGCGGGCGATCGCCTATCGTGCATCGATGGACGATAGGTCGATCGCGGGCATGACTGCGCAAAGGCGCTACTTTCTGGGCGTCAAGCGCTCCGCGACCGGGCTTGCCTGGGAGCATCGGCTGAGCGAGCGCCAGGAGATGGCAGCACTTGCCATCGCGCAAGGTCACGGCGTGCCCGACATCGTGGCGCGGGTGCTCGCCGGGCGTGGCGTTCTTGCCGAGGATACCGAGCGCTTTCTCGACCCGACCATCCGCGATCTTCTGCCCGATCCAGCCTCGCTGACGGACATGGAAGCGGCGGCCGAACGCATCGCCGCCGCCGTCGTGCGGCGTGAGAAGGTAGCGATCTTCGGCGACTACGATGTCGATGGGGCTGCATCCTCGGCGCTTCTGAAGCGATTTCTTGCCCATTACGGCATCGAGGCCGAAATCTACATTCCCGACAGGATTTTCGAGGGTTACGGCCCGAATCCTGAGGCGATGCGCGAACTCGTGTCGCGTGGTGCACGGCTGATCGTCACCGTCGATTGCGGCACCAACAGTGCGGCCTCCATCGATGCCGCGCGCGAGGCCGGCGCCGATGTCGTCGTCCTCGATCACCATCAGGTCGGCGGGCCGTTGCCGGTGGCGAGCGCCATCGTCAATCCGAACCGCGACGACGATCTTTCCGGACAGGGACATCTCTGCGCGGCGGGCGTGGTGTTTCTGGCGCTTGTCCAGACGGCAAAGGTATTGCGCGGGAGGAATCTCGACACTCCTCCGCCCGATCTTCTTTCGATGCTCGATCTGGTGGCGCTGGCGACCGTCTGCGATGTGGTGCCGCTGACCGGGGTGAACCGCGCTTTCGTGGTGAAAGGACTGCTCGCCATCCGCCAGCAGAAGAACGTCGGAATCGCAGCGCTGGCGCGCGTTTCGCGCATCGGCGAGCCGATCGGCACCTTCCATCTGGCCTTCCTGATCGGCCCGCGCATCAATGCCGGCGGGCGCATCGGCGACGCCGCACTCGGCAGCAGGCTTCTGGCGACGGATGATCCGGTCGAGGCGGGAACGATCGCCGAAACGCTGGACCGGCTGAACCAGGAACGGCAGGCGATGGAGCAGGATATGCTCGCCGAGGCCCGCGCCGAGGCCGATGCCGAACTCGCCGGTGGCACCGGCCCTGCGGTGATCGTGACGGCCGGGCCGAAATGGCATCCCGGCATCGTCGGGCTGCTTGCCTCGCGCTTGAAGGATCATGCGCGCCGTCCGGCCTTTGCCATCGCCTTCAATCCCAACGGTGTGGGCACGGGCTCGGGACGCTCGGTCTCGGGCTTCGATCTGGGAAAACTGGTGCGTGAGGCGGCCGAGCGCGGGCTTATCGTCAAAGGTGGTGGTCACGCCATGGCGGCGGGCATCACCGTCGAGCGCGAAAAGCTCGGCGCACTGCGTGCGTTTTTCGAGGAGCGCGCCGCAGCGGACGTATTTCGCCTGCAAGGCGAGGAAAGCCTGGCAATCGACGCTGCACTTGCAGCCGACGGAGCAACGACCGCGCTGCTCGATACGCTGGAAAGAGCGGGACCGTTCGGTGCCGGCCATGTCGCGCCGGTCTTCGTGCTGCCGCGCCACAAGATCGTCGATGCGCGGCTTGTCGGGTCATCGCATATCAGGGTCGATCTTCGCTCGGATGGCGGCGGGCGCATACAGGCGATAGCGTTTCGTGCTCTCGATACGGTTCTGGGAGATTTTCTGTTCAAGAGCCGCGGCGGGACGGTGCATGTCGCGGGCTCGCTGTCCTCGAACTACTGGAACGGCAACAGGACCGCGCAATTTCGCATCATCGATGCAGCGCCGGCCTGATTACACCAGTACGGTCTGCAGCCGCTCGAGCTCTGTGATATGCGCCTTGGTTGCCTCATAGCCGAGGCGGATCGCTTCGTCGGCGCGGTGGAACTCCGACAGGCCGATATGGCCGAGCTTGGGCTGGATCGACATATCCGGCGGGTCGCCGGCGAGTCTCGCCCGCGAGATGCGGTCCTGGATGATGTTGAAGGCCTCGACCATGACACCAGTGATGCCGAGACGGGTTTCTTTTGCGCGCGCGTCGGCATTTTTCCGGCCGGCGGCGGGCACGTCTTTTTCGATCACCAATTCGCCGGCGTTGTGCTTGATCACGGCTGCACGGCCGTAAAGGTCGTAGTGCAGATTGACCGCGACGACGAGCGGCTGCTCATAGGCGCGGCAGACGGAAACCGGAACCGGATTGACCAGCGCGCCATCGACGAGGATGCGCTTGTTGGCGACCACCGGCTCGAACACGCCCGGGAGCGCATAGGAAGCGCGCATGGCCGTGATGAGCGAGCCGTTCGACAGCCAGATTTCGTGGCCGGTGCTGATTTCAGCAGCAACGCAGACGAAAGGCTTCGGCAAATCCTCGAAGCGCAGGCCGGACATATGTTCCTGCATGCGCGCAGTCAGCTTCATGCCGCCGAACAACCCGCTGCCGCCAAGATGAAGGTCGAGCAGGCCGAAGAAGCGGCGCCTGGTCAGGCTGCGCGCGAAATCTTCCAGTTCGTCGAGTTTGCCGGCGAGATAACAGCCGCCGACGAGTGCGCCGATCGAGGTGCCGGCGATCATGTCGATCTCGATGCCGGCCTCGTCGAGTGCCCTCAGTACGCCGATATGCGCCCAGCCGCGGGCTGCGCCGCCGCCAAGCGCCAGCGAGATGCCGGATTTCTTCTGGGGCTGCGGTTCCTGTATGCCGCCGGACGAAGCGGGGCCATTGGCTTCCCGCACATCGGCTCTATTGCGTAGTGACGCCCACTCGAGCATCGAAATCTCCCATGTCCCACCCCGATGATAGGCATGGGCCGTATCGAAAAGGTGAATCTATGCGACGGTTCAAGTTTAAGCGGTTCACTTGGCGTCTGGATATGTCTTTTTAACGTCGAACAGCGGCCTGCTGCCATCATCACTTAGGATGGCAACTCCGTCTTTTGCAGTCACCGTCCTGTAAAAACACGAACGCCGGCCGGTATGACAGGTTGCATCGTGGCCCAACACATTTACGCGAAGCCACACTGCATCCTGATCACAATCTGTGCGGATCTCGGCGACGTGCTGCATGTTTCCGGAGGTTTCGCCCTTCTTCCAGAGCGCGTTGCGCGAACGTGACCAGTAATGCGCGATGCCTGTCTCCAGTGTCAGGGAGAGCGCTTCGGCATTCATATGCGCGACCATGAGCAGCATGCCGTCTCGGGCATCCGTCACCACGGCGGTCACGAGGCCGTTGGCATCGAAGCGCGGCGCGAAGGATTTGCCTTCCTCCAGCGTCTTCTTGTCCGATGTAGCGTCAAATGCGATGGGGGCCATTGCCGGCTCCTTTTTCGCGGACCCGGCAATCACCTGATTTTGATCAGGAGGAACTGCCGTTCCGCACCATTGTCACGAACCGGACCTGCTCTTCGGGACTGTCCTTGAAAGCGCCGGTAAAGGTCGAGGTGAGGGTGGTGGAACCCTGCTTGCGAATGCCGCGCATGGCCATGCACATATGCTCGGCTTCGATCATGACGGCAACGCCGCGCGGGTTTAGCACCTCCTGGATGACGCCGGCAATCTGCGCCGTCATCGCTTCCTGCGTCTGCAGGCGATGAGCGAAGATATCGACGACGCGGGCGATCTTGGACAGGCCAACCACCTTGCCATCCGGCAGATAGCCGACATGGGCCTTGCCGATGATCGGCACCATGTGGTGCTCGCAATGCGAATGGAACTGGATGTCCTTGACCAGGACGAGATCGTCATAGCCGGCTACTTCCTCGAAAGTGCGGCCGAGCTCTTCCGCCGGGCACATGTCATAGCCGTTGAACATCTCGCGATACGCCTTGGCGACGCGCTTAGGCGTGTCCTTAAGACCCTCGCGGTCCGGATTGTCGCCGGTCCAGCGCAGAAGCGTGAGCACTGCGGCTTCGACCTCGGCCTGAGACGGCCTGTTGGTCTCCGGCTTGTCGAGATATTCTGATTTCGGCATCAATTTCTTGATCACGGCGTCCATGAAGGATGTCTCCCGTAGCCCCTCTCACAGGAGGGACGAGTTGAACGGACCACAGCCTTTTTGCGGGAGTTCGGAAATTCCGGCCCGAAAGCGGCGTGACTTGAGTTCCGTAGGTTCAGCATTGTTGGTCGCCTTGCCGTTAGCGGAACACCAGCATTATATAAGGGCTTGCCGGGCGATTGGAAGATGTACAAACGGCAAAGGCTGTCTGCGAAACGGCGACGGATTGGAAAACAATGATTGACGATGTCTACAATGCGAAAATTCTCGGCTTCGCCGGAAATATCGCCCGCATCGGCCGGCTCGATCATCCAGACGCCACCGCGACCGCTCATTCCAAGCTTTGCGGCTCGACCGTTACCATCGACCTCAAGATGGAAAACGGCATCGTTACCGACTTCGCCCATGACGTGAAGGCCTGTGCACTCGGCCAGGCATCGTCCTCGATCATGGCGCGCCATGTCGTCGGCGCTACTGCCGAGGAACTGCGCCAAGTGCGCGAGACCATGCGCAAGATGCTGAAGGAAAACGGCGCGTCGCCTGAGGGTCGTTTCGACGAACTGAAATATCTCGAGCCGGTGCGCGACTACAAGGCCCGCCATGCCTCGACCATGCTGACCTTCGACGCGGTTGTCGACGCCATCGGCCAGATCGAGAAGAAACACGCCGACGCGGCCTGATCGGGTCACCCCGCCTGCTCGGCTTTCAATTCCCCTTGAATCCAGCTCGCGAAAGCCTGCGCGGCCTCGCTCAGTTCCTTGAAGTCGGGCGCAACGAGCCAGTAGGCGCCATAGGGCACCTCGATCGGGAAGGGCATCACCAGTCTCTTGGCCTGCAGGTCCCGGCTGATCAAAGCGATATCGCCGAGCGCGATGCCGTGTCCCAGCACGGCGGCCTGGGTTGCGAGCGCGGAATCCGTGAAAATCGGACCGCGCTGTGGCGCCATGTCGTGAATGCCCGCTTCCTCGAACCAGCGTGACCAGCCGTTGCGGTTTTCGTCGTGCAGCAAGCTGTGATGACGAAGGTCTCCGGGGGTGAGGAGAGGCGGCCCCGACGCAAGAAGCTCGGGAGACAGGACGGGCGCCACCGAAATGTCGAGCAGGCGCGTGGATTCGGTGCGTGGCCAGGATGTTTCGGTCGCGCTGAACCGGATCGCGATTTGCGCTTCGTGACTGCGGAATTCGATCAAGCGTGGGTCAACGCTCAGCGAGACATCGATATCGGGGCGTAAACGGCTGAAGATATTGAGCCGCGGGACCAGCCAAGTGCCCGCGAAGGACGGTTCGACGCTGACGGCCACCGTCTCATGCGGCAGCGCCTCGCGCAGTTCGGTCAGGCGCCGGTCGATGTTGTCGAAGCTCGTCGTCAACTGTTCCAGCAGGCGCGTGCCATTCTCGGTTAGCGAGACGCGGCGGTGGTGGCGCTCGAACAGCGCATAGCCGGTGAACTGCTCAAGTTCGCGAATTTGCCGGCTGATCGCGGCTTGCGATACGAAAAGCTCTTCCGCCGCCTTGCTGAAGCTCAGCAATCGGCCTGCCACTTCGAAGCTCCGTAGAGCTGTTAGCGGAAGCCGGCCGCGTTTCATTGCATAACCCCAAGTTATCCAAGCGCGAAATTATACTCGTTTGAGGACGAAGTACAGGCGCGGTCTAATCCTTGCGCAACAAGGAGGCTACGGCCATGAACCTTACAAACATCTTCGGCGACGTCATCCGCATCCTGACTTTTCAGACCATGCCGCTGCGTTCCCGGCACGATCGGCCGAGCCGCGAGGAGCATCCGGTCGAAGTGCGTTACCCGGAGCGGCCCGCGCGGCCTGCGCGCAACGACAGCCTCATCTGACTTGCACAGGAGCAGAGGCTCGAAATGGCGGACAGTTGCAAAACAGCGTGGGAAACGACATCTACGGCGCTGATGGAGCGTTGAAATAGGCGGATGAGCCACGATCACCACCATGCGCGCGCGACCGGCCGGGTCGCGCGCGGCAGGAACTGGCCCGGCCCCTGGCGCAAAACGCCGGGCCGGGTTTTCGGCACGTCGCTCATTCGCCTTTACCAGTTCACGCTGTCCGGCTTCGTCGGCAATTCCTGCCGGCACCTTCCGACCTGTTCGGAATATGCCCATGAGGCCATCGCCCGCCACGGCCTGTGGGCGGGCGGCTGGATGGGGTTTTTCCGGGTGATGCGCTGCGGCCCATGGGGCACGCATGGTATCGACCGGGTGCCCGAACGGCTGACGGCGCGGTATCGCTGGTTCACGCCGTGGCGCTACTGGCGCATCGGAAAAATGCTGCAAGATACGCAAACCTGAGAGCTCTCGCCTTTACGGCGCGGCAATCTCCCCCTAAAAGGCCGTCGCTGCCGGACGCATCCGGCAATTTAACCACCCGCGCTCGTTTGCGGGACTGGATAGGAGAATATCATGTCTAACGTTTCCCTCACATTTCCCGATGGCTCCGTGCGCGAATACGACGCGTCGATGACTGGTGCGGCACTTGCCGAATCGATCTCGAAGTCGCTCGCCAAGAAGGCCGTGGCCTATGCCGTCGACGGCACGCTGCGTGATCTTTCCGACCCGCTCGGCAAGTCGGGCAAGGTCGAGATCGTGCTGCGCGACGATCCGCGCGCGCTCGAACTCATCCGCCACGATACGGCGCATGTGCTGGCAGAAGCAGTGCAGGAAATCTGGCCGGGAACGCAGGTCACCATCGGTCCGGTGATCGAGAACGGTTTCTATTACGACTTTGCCCGCAACGAGCCGTTCACGCCCGAGGATTTTCCCGTCATCGAAAAGAAGATGCGCGAGATCATCGGCCGCAACAAGCCTTTCACCAAGGAAGTGTGGTCACGCGACCGGGCAAAACAGGTTTTCCGCGACAAGGGCGAGGCCTACAAGCTCGAACTGATCGACGCCATTCCTGAAGGCGATGACCTGAAGATCTATGCGCAGGGCGACTGGTTCGATCTTTGCCGCGGCCCGCATATGGCATCCACTGGCCAGATTGGCTCGGCCTTCAAGCTGATGAAGGTTGCCGGCGCTTATTGGCGCGGCGATAGCAACAACCCGATGCTGACGCGCATCTATGGCACGGCCTGGGCCGACCAGGCGCAGCTCGACCAGTATATCCACATGCTGGAAGAGGCCGAAAAGCGCGACCATCGCCGCCTTGGCCGCGAAATGGACCTGTTCCATTTCCAGGAAGAGGGGCCGGGCGTCGTCTTCTGGCATGCCAAGGGCTGGAAGATGTTCCAGAACCTCGTCAGCTACATGCGCCGCCGCCTCGACACGCAGGGCTATCAGGAAGTCAACGCGCCGCAGGTGCTCGACAAGTCGCTTTGGGAGACGTCGGGTCACTGGGGCTGGTATCGCGATGCCATGTTCAAGGTCACGGTGGCCGGCGACGACACCGACGATGATCGCGTCTTCGCGCTGAAGCCGATGAACTGCCCGGGCCATGTCCAGATATTCAAGCACGGCCTGAAGTCCTATCGCGATCTTCCGGTAAAGCTTGCCGAATTCGGCAATGTGCACCGCTATGAGCCGTCCGGCGCGCTGCATGGGCTGATGCGCGTGCGAGGCTTCACGCAGGATGATGCGCATATCTTCTGCACCGAAGAGCAGCTTGCCGACGAGTGCCTGCGCATCAACGACCTGATCCTGACGACCTACGCCGATTTCGGCTTCGACGAGATCAGCGTGAAGCTGTCGACACGCCCGGACAAGCGTGTCGGTTCCGACGAGGCATGGGATCATGCCGAGGAAATCATGGGCAATGTGCTGGAGACGATCAGGGCGCGCTCGGGCAATCGCATCAAGACGTCGATCAATCCGGGCGAGGGCGCCTTCTACGGCCCGAAGTTCGAATATGTGCTGAAGGATGCCATCGGCCGCGAATGGCAATGCGGCACCACGCAGGTCGATTTCAACCTGCCGGAACGCTTTGGCGCTTTCTACATCGGCTCGGATTCGGAGAAGAAGCAGCCGGTGATGATCCACCGCGCCATCTGCGGCTCGATGGAGCGGTTCCTCGGCATCCTGATCGAGAACTATTCGGGCCATTTCCCGCTGTGGTTCGCGCCGCTGCAGGTGGTCGTGGCGACGATCACCTCGGACGCCGACGAATATGCGCAGTCCGTGGTCAAGAAGCTGAAGGCTGCCGGCCTGTCGGCCGAAGCCGACCTGCGCAATGAGAAGATCAACTACAAGGTCCGCGAGCATTCGCTGGCCAAGGTTCCGGTCATCCTCGTCTGCGGCAGGCGCGAAGCGGAAGAGGCGACGGTAAACGTCCGCCGGCTCGGCTCGCGTGACCAGACATCGATGACGCTGGACGACGCCGTGGCGGCACTGGCCGAGGAGGCGATCACGCCGGATCGCCGGCGGGCGCTGGCAGAAGGCTAAGGCTATTTGAACGATGCGAAAAAGGCGGGGCATGTGTTTGCCCCGCCTTTCATGATTCCGAAGATTTGACTGTTGGCGGGAACTGACGGATCAGTCCGCCCCGTCGTTCGGGTCGGCAGCATTGGCGTCGTTGGCCAGAACCTCGACATCCTGATTGTGCCCGCCGACGACGGTGAAATCGCGCTGGTAGATGCGGTCGCGATTCTTGGCGACGATGGTGTATTCGCCTTCGGCCAGCACCATCGAAGCGAAAGCGCCCACACTTTCGCGCACCGGGTCGCCTGATCCTGTGAGAACGGACCATGACGTGTCGGCGATCGCTTCGCCGCCTTCGTCACGCACCAGTTTCAATGTCAGCTCGGCGGCACGGTGTTCGACGGTCGCGTCGGTCAGCTTGCCGGCCTCGACGCGGATGTCGGAACGAATCACCGCATTGACCGAGCCATAGGTGGAAACGACGTGATAGACGCCGGCGTTCAGCCGCACGATGGAATTGGGGCTGACATCGGGGATGATCAGCGCACGGTCGCCGTCAGCTCCCGGCTCAGCTTCGTAGATGGAGAAGCGCAGCTTTTCCGGTGGAATGCGCACGCCTCCGGCAAGCACGGCATCGAGCTTCAGGCCGCCTGCATCGAGCACGAGGCTTTCATGCTTTGCTTCGCGGCCGACAGTGATGCGCTTCGTCGCCCCGGCGCGGCCGAACGAGGCATGAACGAGATAGCTGCCGGGCTCCAGCTGGAACATGCTGGTGCCGCCCTGGGCGGAGGCCACCAGCGGCAGCTTGCCGTCCGGGCCGGGTTCCGGCCGGAACACGCGCCAGATCAGCCCGCGGCCGATGTCACCGCTCGCCTCGGTCAGTTTGGCGGCGAGAGTGAGTTGGCCGCCTTCGCCTTGCGCCAGCGATCGGCCGCTATGCGGGGAGGCGTAGCTCGACAGGTCGGGAAGCTTCACGCCCTTCAATGGGTCTGCCTGCTGTGCCATGGCAAGCCCGGATGCCAGTGTGAACACTGAGGCACCAAAGATGAATGCGAAAGGTCGGAGGAAACCGGCGAGCATGGCTTGCTTTGAAGCCCAATGCGGTGGCAATTTCAAGGCATATTCAGCCCAAGCCGCCGTCTGCACTCCGGTCGCTTCAGCCAGCAACATCAGGAGAATGACGCCGTGGCCTCACCGATCATCGATTTCATGTTGAGCAGGGGCTCGGCCCCCATACCCGAACTGCGTGAACCGGCGCCCGGTGACGCCGAGATCGAGACGATGATTCGTATAGCCTCGCGCGTGCCAGACCATGGCCGGCTGGAGCCGTGGCGCTTCATCGTCTATCGCGGCGAGGCACGCCATCGCATCGGCGAAGAACTGGCGGCACTCGCGGAAAAGCGCGAAGGGCCGCTGACGGAAAGCCGACGCAATCAGGAGCTGGCGCGATTCTCGCGTGCGCCGTTGGTCATCGGCGTCGTATCGAGCCCGAAGGAGAACATGAAGATCCCGCAATGGGAGATGTTCCTGTCCGGAGGCGCGGCCGCCATGAACCTCGTCATCGCGGCCAATGCGCTCGGCTACAAGACCAACTGGATCACCAACTGGTATTCGGACACGGAGGAAGGGCGGCGAATTCTGGGTCTTGCCCCGCATGAGCGCGTCGTCGGTTTCATTCATATCGGATCGTTCGACGGCACTGTGCCGGAACGGCCCCGGCCTGATGTGGCCTCGCTCTACGGCGACTATTCCGGTCCCTGGGAGGGCTGAGAGCCTTGTTCTACGAACCGTCGAAAGGGCACGGCCTGCCGCATGATCCGTTCAAGGCGATCGTGGCACCACGCCCCATTGGCTGGATTTCGTCGATCGGGCGCGACGGTTCGCTCAATCTCGCGCCTTATTCCTATTTCAACGCGTTTTCGGCCAATCCCTTCCTCGTCTGGTTTTCATCGGGCGGGGAGAAGGACAGCGCTACGTTTACGGCGGAAACCGGCGAATTCGTCGCCAATCTCGTCGGGCGCGATCATGCCGAGAAGATGAATCTTACAAGCGTGAACGCACCACGCGGCACCAATGAGTTCGACTATGCTGGGCTGGAAATGGTGCCGTCGCAAATGATCAAGCCGCCGCGCGTTGCCGGGGTCCCGGCAGCGCTCGAATGCAAGGTGACCGAGATTTTCAGGCCGAAGGTGCTCGATGGCAGCGATTCGGGCGCGGTGGTGGTCGCTGGCGAGGTGGTTGGCATCTTCATCGATGATGCGTTCCTGACAGACGGTCTGTTTGATATGGTCAAGGCCGGAAATGTTAGCCGGCTTGGCTATATGGATTATTCGGCGATCTCAGAGACTTTCGTCATGCGCCGTCCGCGCTGGGAGAAAGATTAAACCGCGATTTTGGCCGCCTGCGCACGCGCCAGCAACCGCTCGGCGCGGCGCAGATGCGGCATGTCGTACATCTGGCCATCGATGGCGACGACGCCGGGATTGCCGGCGGCCTGGAATGCCTCGATCACGACTCGCGAATGCGCGACCGCCTCGGGCGAGGGGGTGAAGGCTTCGTTGATGACCGGCACCTGCGCCGGATGGATCGCCATCTTGCCAGTAAAACCGTCGCGTTCGGCCTCGATGCATTCGGTGCGGAAGGCATCCATGTCGCGGAAATTCGGAAACACGGTGTCAATTGCGGCCACATCGGCCGAGGAAGCCGCGAGGATCGTCATGGCGCGGGCGAGGCGAAAGACATCTGTGTAGCGGCCATGCTCGTCGCGCGTCGCGCGCGCCCCGACAGCCGCAGAAAGATCCTCCGCGCCCCAGGTCAGGCCGGCAAGGCGTGCGTTTGCGCCGGCATAGCTTGCCGCCGCCAGAACGCCGGCTGCCGTCTCGGTGATGATCGGCAGGATGGCGATGCCGCCATCGGGCAGGTTGTTTTCCGCCTCATAGACACGCAGCTTGACCGCCAGAAGCTGGACATCGGCGCCGTTGTTGGATTTCGGCAGCATGATGCCTGCGGGCTTTGCCGGGACGAGGGCCGAAAGATCGTCGTCGGTCAAGCCGGTCGAAAGATCGTTGACGCGGATATAGACGATGGGACCATCCTGGCCTTGCCTGCCTCGGATGAAATCAGCTGCAATTTGCCGTGCCGCAATCTTGTTCTGCGCCGACACAGAATCTTCGAGATCGACGATGACAACATCGGCTTCCGACGAAAATCCCTTTTCGAGCTTCTTTTCCGAATCGCCGGGAACGAACAGCAGCGAGCGCATCAGGCGGCAGCCTTCTTCAGCATCATCGCCTGGCGGGTGCATTTCGCCACCAGCGCGCCATGCTGGTTGAAGGCACGGTGCTGGAATTCGACGATGCCGCGATCGGGCTTCGATTTTGATTCGCGTACGGAGAGGATTTCGGTCTCGACCCGGATCGTATCGCCATGAAAGACCGGATGCGGAAACACCGTTTCCGTCATGCCGAGATTGCCGGCGGTGGTGCCGAGCGTCGTGTCGTGCACGGAAATGCCGATCATCAGACCGAGCGTGAACAGGGAGTTCACCAGCGGCTTGCCCCATTCGCTTTTGGCGGCGAAGTCGAAGTCGATATGCAGCGGCTGCGGGTTGAGGGTCATGACCGAGAACAGCATGTTGTCGCTCTCGGTGACAGTCTTGGTCAGCGTATGGCGGATGACCTGGCCGACCACGAATTCATTGAGAAACTGTCCCGCCATGATCACATCCTCCATTGCGCGTGGGTTTGATAGTCGCTGCCTGCATCCGCGGCAAGCAGGTTAACGGACATGGTGAACCGTTCGTAAACCATTTCTCCTTAACGTCATTTACGGGGCTGGAAGAATCTTCCGGTGGGAAAATCGAGTGGCGTGAATGATTGTCGGGCATTTCCTGAAATGGATCGATACGGCGCGGGTCGCCGACCGGGCAGCTGCGGCCAGTGCGCTGGCGCGGGCGTATGTCCAGAAGGAATTGCCGTTCGAGGATCGATGCGCCGCAGAGGCCGCACTCACGCTCCTGCTCGACGATCCCTCGGCCAAGGTTCGGCTGGCTATGGCCGAGGCCCTGTCGATGAGCCATCACGCGCCTTTGCAGGTCATCAGCGTTCTGGCCAATGACCAGCCTGAAGTTGCGGGGCTGGTTCTCGCGCGCTCGCCTTTGCTGACCGATAGCGATCTCATCGACCGCGTTGCTTCGGGCCAGAAGGCGACGCAAAAGCTCATCGCCGACCGTCCGTTTGTCTCGATGTCCATATCGGCCGCCATCGCCGAAGTCGGCGAACCTGAGGCTTGCGCGATGCTGCTCGCCAACAGCGGCGCCGATATCGCCTCGCTCAGCTTCCGCCGGATGGCCGAGCGTCACGGCGATCTTGCTCTGGTTCGCGAAGCGCTGATTGCCGATCCGCGCCTGCCGTCCGAATGCCGCCATATGCTGCTGGTCAAGGTTGGCGAGGCGTTGAAGCGCTCGCCGCTCGTTGCCGCACTGATGGGGTCTGCAAGGGCCGAGCGCGTCATGCGCGACGCTTGCGTCAAGGCATCCCTGACGCTGATCGAGAACACGCAGGCCGACGAATTTGCCGCACTGATCGAGCATCTGCGCCTGCGCGGCGATCTTACCGCTAGCTTTCTCATCCGCACCATTGCCCATGGCAAGGTGGACTTCTTCGGCGCCGCGATCGTGGCGCTGACGGAGCAGGCGGAAACACGCATAAGGGCGCTGCTGGCCGGCGGACATGACGTTGCGCTGTCCGCGCTGTTTCGCAAGGCGGGCCTTGCGGCATCGACGCACAAGGTAATCCTGCGGGCGCTGAAGATCTGGCGCGAAGTTGCCAACGGCAAGCGCGTGGCCGGCGTCCAGGAAGTAAGTTGGCTGATGCTCAGGGAATTGGGTGGGCCGTCTGCGCCGGGCGATCTCGCTGGCCTGCTGAAGGCTATCCACATCGAAGCCTTGCGGGACAATGCGCGCGGGCATGCCCTGGCTATCGCCGCAGCCTGAACGATCGCTTCGTCAGTCGGCTGCCTTGCGGAAAAACTGCGGATAATCCTCGATCGCGGCCGCTATGACGCGTAGCGATGCTGCGGCCTGCAAAGTTTCGGCGTTGCTGTTGCCGGCTGCCATTTCGGCCGCGGCTTGGCGGGCACTGTCGATCCACGACGCAAAAGATTGTTTTCCGGGCAATGGCAGAAACACATCGCGTGCGAACTGCCGCAGGAACTTGGTTATCAGGTCCGAGACTTCGTTCGAGATGCCATTTGCCATCTGCAGCTTGCGCAACCGCAGGATTTCCAATCCTACCGTCATGGCCGCAAGACTGCCTTCGAGAACGGTTTCGCCGGCCTGGCCAAGCCGTTGAACCAACGGCAGAATCTGGTTGATCCGATCATAGGCGAGGCTCTCGAAGGCCGAGCGCCTCGGCAGGCGCTCATGCAGGCAGAGCCGTGCGAGATCGTCGCGCATCGCCTTGATCAGCCGAGCGGCCGTGTCCTGCGGTCTCGCCGGCAAAACGACGGCGAACACGGCCATGGCGAGCAGTATGCCGACGAGAATCGAAGCGGTGCTGTTGAAGAACGCCTGCGGCGCATAGACCATGATCTGGTGCGGGTTGAGAAAAGCCAGGAAATTGATGGCAAAGGCAGTCGAAATGCCGACATGCCGGCGGTTTGCCATGCCCAGTGCCGCCACGATCAGAATCGGGGCCGCGAAAAGCACGAACCAGCCGAAACCCGGCAAGGCGGGTAGCGCGACTTGCCCGACCAGAAAAGCAAACGGCGCGGCGAGAAGCGTTCCCTTGAGGAACTCCAGGGCGCTTTCAACCGGCGCCGGGCGTGTTGCGAAGAGGCTCGAAACGACGGCAACGAGAATGGCGACACCGGCGGCGTCCGACCAGCGCGTCGTCATCCAGAACGCGATGACCAGCATTGTCGCAGCACCCGCGCGGATGGCATTTCTCAGTGCCGCGCGACGGTCGCGGTGCACGACAAGGGCAGGCTGCCGCCGATCCCGCGCGCGGCCGGTTGCGGGACTGCGCAGCGCGTCCAGCCCGCGCAGCGTCTCTTTCAGAGAGTCGGCGAATTCGCCGGCAATCGTCAAACGAGCCGCAGCACCAACCTTGTCGCTTCCTTCGCCGGCAGAATCTTCCGGCATGGGCCGTGCCTGGGTCGCGATGGCATCGAGGCGCGCAATCCATGGCTTCGTATCGGCGAGGGCGGTTGAGCCGGAAGCCGTCAAATCGCCGAGCAAGGTCTTCAGCTCATTGCGAACCGGCATCAGGGCGGCATTCAGCGGTGCTGCATGGCCGTGCAGCATGCGCGTGGCCGACAAGGCCGATAGAAGATGGCCGATCGTTCGGCGCACCGGATGGCCGTGGGCGGCAAGGCTTGGCGCCTCGAGCCGCGCATAGGCGCGCATTTCGGCAAGTGCCTGTATGTCGGCAATCAACTTGCGGTGCAGAGCATCCAGCTTCCCTTTTTCGCCCCCGGCAAAGGCACCATTGGCGTAGGCGGAGAGGTCCAGGATGCAGCGCTTCAGCCGGGATATGATCGCGTCGCGCGCCAGTTGTGGCAGAAACAGGCGGCTGGCGATGCCAGCGCAGACGATGCCGAGCATGATTTCCGTGCTGCGGGCGACTGCCAGCTCGACGGCAAGGTGTTCATGCCCGAATGACGGCATGCCGATGATGACGGCGGTGTAGCCGGCAAGGACTGCGCCATAGGCCTCGGGGTTGCGCAGCAGCGAAGATGTGAACGTGCAAAGCCCGATCCACAGCGCCAGGACTGTCACGAAAAGCCAGGGGCTCGATCCGGTGAGCGTCGTGATGGCAACGGCCGCAAGCGCCCCGGCCAGCGTGCCGAGCAGGCGGTAAAATCCCTTGGCCAGCACCATGCCGGCGACCGGCTGGGAAACAATGAACACCGTCATCATCGCCCATTGCGGCTGCTCCAGTTGCAGCGCAAAGGCAATCGACAGCGCAATCAGCCCTGTTACGGTGGTGCGAATGGCGAAAATCCAATCCGCGCGCGTCGGGCGGAGGTTCTCGGGCTTGGGCAGATAGTCCTTGAGGCGCAGCCGGGTCATGAGCATCCCCGACAGCCGTCGGTCAGATATCCAGTTCCTGCGCGTATTCGGCGCGTTCCTGGATGAAGCGGAAGCGCGCTTCGGGCTTGGTACCCATCAGCGCTTCGACCGACAATTTCGTTGCCGCCGCATCGTCCACGACATCGACGCGCAGAAGCGTGCGCTTCTTTGGATCCATCGTCGTTTCCTTGAGCTGGCTCGCCATCATTTCGCCGAGACCCTTGAATCGGCCGAGCTCGATCTTGCCGCGCCCGGTGAACTCCGTTTTCAGAAGCTCGTCCTTATGGGCGTCGTCGCGTGCATAGGCGACCTTGCCGCCCTGGCTGATGCGATAGAGCGGCGGCACCGCCAAGTAGAGATGCCCGCCGCTAATGAGCTGCGGCATTTCCTGATAGAAGAAGGTGATGAGCAGCGAGGCGATATGCGCTCCGTCGACGTCGGCGTCGGTCATGATGATGACGCGGTCGTAACGCAAATCCTCGTCGCGGTATTTCGAACGCGTGCCGCAGCCCAGCGCCTGGATAAGGTCGGAAATCTGCTGGTTTGCCGTCAGCTTGTCGTGGCCGGCGCTGGCGACGTTCAGGATTTTTCCGCGCAACGGCAAAATAGCCTGCATAGCGCGGTCGCGCGCCTGCTTGGCCGAGCCGCCAGCCGAATCGCCTTCGACGATGAAGAGTTCCGCGCCGGCAGCGGCGTTCTGCGTGCAATCAGCAAGTTTGCCGGGGAGGCGCAGCTTGCGCACCGCGCTCTTGCGCGACACTTCCTTTTCCTGGCGGCGGCGGACACGCTCGTCGGCGCGCGCGATCACCCATTCGAGCAGCTTGGAGGCTTCCTGCGGATTGTCGGCGAGCCAATGGTCGAAGGGATCGCGCAGTGCGGTTTCGACGAGGCGCTGCGCCTCGATCGTCGCCAGCCGGTCCTTGGTCTGGCCGACGAATTCCGGCTCGCGGATGAACACCGACAGCATGCCGGCGGCCGAGATCATCACGTCTTCGCTGGTGACGATCGCCGCGCGCTTGTTGCCAGTCAGTTCGGCATAGGCGCGCAGGCCCCGCGTCAGCACGTTGCGGAAACCCGTCTCGTGGGTGCCGCCTTCGCCTGTCGGAATGGTGTTGCAATAGGAGTTCAGGAAACCGTCGCCGCCGTACCAGGTGACAGCCCATTCCATCGAGCCGTGGCCACCCTGGCGGTCGCTCTTGCCCGCAAAGATTTCACGCGTCACCTGGAAATCGTCGCCGAGCGAGGCCTTGAGATAGTCCTTCAGGCCGCCGGGAAAATGCAGGACGGACTTGGCCGGTGTCGGATCCTTGTCCTTGATCAGCAGCGGATCGCAGGTCCAGCGGATCTCGACGCCGCCGAACAGATAGGCCTTTGAGCGGGCCATGCGGTAGAGCCGAGCCGGCTCGAAGGCAGCACCCTTGCCGAAGATATCCGGATCTGGATGAAAGCGGGTTTTCGTGCCGCGCCGGTTGTGGACTTCGCCAAGCGCTTCCAGATCGCCGAGCGGCTTGCCACGCGAAAAGCGCTGGCGGTAAAGCTGACGGCCGCGTGCGACCTCGACCTCGAGATGGTCGGACAGCGCATTGACCACCGAAACGCCGACGCCATGCAGGCCGCCGGAGGTCTCATAGACCTTGGAGTCGAACTTGCCACCCGAATGCAGCGTCGTCATGATGACTTCGAGCGCCGGCCGTTTGTATTTCGGATGCGGGTCGATCGGAATGCCGCGGCCATTGTCGGTGACGGTGAGAAAGCCGTCAGCCGAAAGCTCGACATCGATGAAGGTCGCATGGCCGGCAACGGCTTCGTCCATCGAGTTGTCGATGACTTCGGCAAAGAGGTGGTGCAGCGCCTTCTCGTCCGTGCCGCCGATATACATGCCCGGACGCCGGCGTACCGGCTCCAGCCCTTCCAGCACCTCGATATCGGCCGCGCTATAGCCCTCGCTGCCGTCCTTGGCCGGCTGCGGCGCGCGCTTGGCCGCTGCCTGCACCAGCGGATCGGCCGGGCGCGTCGAGGCAAGCGGCGTCTGCTTGTCGAGATTTCCGAAGAGGTCGTTGCTGTCGTCCATAAGGCGCGGATTTCCAGTGATTCGTCTTGCCTGTCATACTGCCACGCTTTGCCGTCGCAGTGACAGAGGTTCCCGTTCCGTTCAGGGAAATATGCCTGCTTCTATAGGCTTTTGATAACCAAAACCTCAAGAGGATAGTTAACGAATCGAAATCGAACGGATCGTTTAGGGTTACACCTATGTAAAGATCCAACCCTGGCTCGAGGCCTTGCCTGTTAGTAGGGTGAGTTCCTAGTCTGGTATAAGCTCCAGGCGAAGCCGGGTCCCGGTGGCGGCCGCATAACGCTGTAGCGTCGATAGTGTCGGGGAGACGCCGCCGCCCTCAAGCCGGGCTACGGCAGATTGTGTCGTGCCGATCTTTTCAGCCAGTTCTGCTTGGGACAGATGGGCATCATTTCGCGCCCGAATGAGCGCTTCAATGATCGCGTATTCGGCGTCCGCTTCATCATATTCCTTGCGGAAAGCCGGATCTTCCATCCAGCGTTTCTTGAGTTCTGAAATCTTTGTCATCACGTCACTCTTTTCATTCGCTCGCGAGCGAGATGCAGTGCGCTGGGTGGTGTTTTCTGCGACTTCTTGACGAAGACGTGCAGAACTATGACCCGGCGTCCAGTAACGGTTAGATAAATGCCTCTGGCGATGCCGTCAGCCGCCTTTGCGCGAAGCTCCCACAATTTGCCTTCGAGATGTTTCACATGCGGTTCGCGCATGCGATCCAGCCCGATGGTTTCGACCATCTCCATCAACCGAAGCAGCCGTGCTCGCAGAGTTGCAGGTAAAGCCTCAAGCTCGCCATCGACGTCTTCGCCAAGCGTCTCCACCGTCCAGCCCATAGCGCAATATAGCGAATACGCTATGGGCTTTCAACCGGTTCCGGTTCGGTCTTTACTCCGCCGCCCCGAGATATTCGGTCACCGGCGGGCACGAGCAGACCAGATTGCGGTCGCCGCCGACATTGTCGATGCGCGAGACCGGCGGCCAGTATTTTGCAGCCGTTTCCGCGTCGCCGGCCGGGAAGGCCGCCTCGAGCCGCGAATAGGGATGCGTCCAGTCGCCGACGAGCGTTTCGGCAGCCGTATGTGGGGCGTTGACGAGCGGGTTGTCCTCGCGCGGCCATTCGCCCTTGGCCACGCGCTCGGCCTCGTTGGCGATGGCGATCATCGCTTCACAGAAACGATCGACCTCGCGCTTCGGCTCGGATTCGGTCGGCTCGACCATCAGCGTGCCGGCCACCGGCCAGGACATGGTCGGCGCGTGGAAGCCGAAGTCGATGAGGCGCTTGGCGACGTCCTCGACGCCGATGCCGGCACTTTCCTTGAGCACGCGCGTGTCGAGGATACACTCATGCGCGACGCGCCCGTTGCGGCCCTGATAGAGCACCGGGTAATGGGCCTTCAGCCGCTCTGCGATGTAGTTGGCGCTGAGGATCGCCGTTTCCGTCGCCTGCTTCAGGCCTAACGCGCCCATCATGCGGATATACATCCAGGTGATCGGCAGGATCGAGGCGCTGCCGAACGGGGCTGCCGAAACGGCATGCTCCGACCCTTCCGTGACATGGCCGGGAAGGTAGGGTTTTAGATGCGCCTTGACGCCGATCGGGCCGACGCCGGGACCGCCGCCGCCATGCGGAATGCAGAAGGTCTTGTGCAGGTTCATGTGGCAGACGTCGGCGCCGATTTCACCCGGCTGGGCCAATCCGACCAGCGCGTTGAGATTGGCGCCGTCGAGATAGACCTGTCCGCCATGCTCGTGGATTAGCGCGCAGATGTCGCGAATACCTTCCTCGAACACGCCATGCGTCGAGGGATAGGTGATCATCAATGCCGCAAGGTTGCCGGCATGCTCGGCAGCCTTGGCCTTCAGATCGTCCATGTCGACATTGCCGTCTTCGGTGCAGCGCACGACGACGACGCCCATGCCCGCCATCGAAGCGCTGGCCGGGTTGGTGCCATGCGCCGAGGACGGGATGAGGCAGACATTGCGGTGATGGTCACCGCGCGACTGGTGGTAGTGGCGGATTGCCAGCAGGCCGGCATACTCTCCCTGGCTACCGGCGTTCGGCTGCAGGGATACGGCGTCGAAGCCGGTGATCTCGCTCAGCCATTTCTCCAGATCGTCGATCATCTCGCGATAGCCGAGCGAATGCCCCGGCGGCGCAAAGGGATGCAGATTGGCGACCGACGGCCAGCTCACCGGCATCATCTCGGCGGCGGCGTTAAGCTTCATCGTGCAGGAGCCAAGCGGGATCATGGCGCGGTCGAGCGCGAGATCCTTGTCGGCCAACCGGCGCAGGAAGCGCATCATGTCGGTTTCCGAGCGGTTTTCGTGGAAGACCGGCTGGGTGAGGAAACCCTTACCGCGCGGGTTGGCCGGTGCCTTGACCTTGTCTGCCGGTGATGGCTTTGCGCCGAACAGCGCAGCGATGGCTTCGAGGTCTTCTTCGGTAGACGCCTGATCGAAGCTGACGCCGACGCGGTCATTGTCGATCACGCGCAGCAGACGGCCATCCTTCTCGGCGGTCGCGGCAATTTCCTTGGCCTTGCCTTTGGTGGTGATGGTGACGGTATCGAAGCGGCGATCGCCGTCGATTTCAACGCCTGCGGCCTTCAGCCCGAGCGCCAGGCGCTCGGCAAAGGCGTTTATCTGGCTGGCGATCGACTGGAGCCCCTGCGGGCCGTGCCAGATGGCGAAGGAGGCGGCCATGTTGGCAAGCAGCGCCTGTGCCGTGCAGATGTTGGAGGTCGCCTTGTCGCGGCGGATATGCTGCTCGCGCGTCTGCAGGGCGAGCCGGTAGCCGGGACGGCCATTGGCATCGACCGACTGGCCGACGAGGCGGCCTGGCATCAGCCGGGTCAGCTTGTCGGAAACGGCGCAGTAAGCCGCGTGCGGCCCGCCAAAACCCATCGGCACGCCGAAGCGCTGCATCGGGCCCACGGCGATATCTGCGCCGAGACTGGCCGGCGTTTCCGAAATGGTCAGCGCCAGCGGGTCGGCGACGAAGATGACGATTGCGCCGGCGGCCTTGGCCTTGGCGATCGCATCGGCGTGGTTGCCATAGACACCGAACGTATCGGGCCAAGAAACAACAAGCGCAGCGGTATTTTCGTCAATCGTCTCACCGTCTACCTCGATGCCCAGCGGTTCGGCGCGGGTCGTGACGACATCACGCGTCTGCGGATGAAGTGCGCCGGCGAACGCCACGCGATGACGCTTCTCGCGGTGATGGCGATAGGCGATGCCGACGGCTTCGGCGACCGCGGTCGCTTCGTCCAGCAGCGAGGCGGAGGCGACCGGCAGGCCGGTCAGTTCGGTCACCAGCGTCTGGAAATGGAACAGAAGCTCGAGCCGGCCCTGGCTGATTTCCGACTGGTAGGGCGTATAGGCCGTGTACCAGGCGGGGTTTTCGAACAGGTTGCGCTGGATGACCGGCGGCACGCGGCAGCCATGATAACCGGCGCCGATTAAGCTTTTCAGCACGACGTTCTTCGACATTATTTCCGCGAGCTCGACAAGCGCCTCGGCCTCGCTGGCGGGTGCGGGCAGATCGAGCGGGCGCTCGAGTCGGATCGATTTTGGCACGGCCTTCGAAATCAGCGTCTCGATAGAAGGTACGCCGAGTACAGCGAGCATGGCGCGCGTGTCAGTGGTGCTGGGGCCGATATGACGGGTGGCGAAAGGGTAGGGAGCGGCAGTCATCGTATCACCTGTGCCTTAACCTATGAGCGCTTTGTAGCCGGCTTCATCGAGCAGGCCGGCAAGCTGGCCTTCGTCGGAAAGCTTCATCTTCCACAGCCAGCCATCGCCGGTTGCAGCCGAATTGACCAGCGCCGGATCGGAAGCCAGCGCACCGTTGGACTCAACGATTTCGCCGTCGACGGGAGCGTAGACGTCCGATGCCGCCTTGACGGATTCGACGACGACGGCGACATCGCCCTTGGCAAGCTTTCGTCCGGCTTCGGGCAGTTCGACGAAAACCAGATCGCCAAGCTGTTCCTGCGCATAGTCAGTGATGCCGACGGTGGCGATGCCGCCCTCGACGCGGAGCCACTCGTGATCGTCGGTGAAATAGGTCGTTGCCATGAGAAGATTATCCTTTGCGGTAGCGATGCTGCGTGAAGGGGAGAGAAGAGATGTCGACGGGAATTTTCGTGCCCCGGACATCGGCGAAGATTTTCGACCCGCTGCTTGCGAGCGGCACCGAGACGTAGCCCATGGCCACCGGCGAACCGGCCGAGGGACCGAAGCCACCCGAGGTGACCCGCCCGGCGGGGTTTCCCGCTTCGTCGAAAAGTGATGCGCCGGCGCGAACCGGCTGGCGGCCCTGTGGCTTCAGGCCAACGCGCTTTTCGGTCGGGCCTTTTGCGAGGATGGCGCGCAATGCGTCAGCGCCTATGAACTGCCCGCTGGCGCGCAAATCCTTGGAAATCGCCCACATCAGGCCGGCGCTCGCCGGATCAATGTCCGGCGTGATGTCCTGGCCATGAAGGCAAAGACCGGCTTCAAGCCGCAGGCTGTCTCGGGCGGCGAGGCCGATCCACATCACCCGCTCATCGGAGAGCAGGGCCTCAAGAAGCTTTCGCGCATCTGTCTCCGGCAGGCCGATCTCGAAACCGTCCTCGCCGGTATAGCCCGACCGGCTCATGAACCAGTCTTTTTTCGGCTCGAAGCCATGCATGAACAGAAGTTCGCCGGTCTCGATGCCGGCGCGAGCCAAAGCTGCCCAGGCTTCCGGGCCCTGGATGGCGAGGAAGACGCGGTCCAGTGCATCGATCCTGCAGTCGAAATCCTTGGCCAGCGCGCGCAGATGCGCCTCATCCACTGCCGCGTTGCCGGCATTGGCGACGACCATGAAGCGCTCGGGTCCAAGCCTCGTGACGATCAGATCGTCGATGATACCGGCCTGCTCGTTGAGGAAGAAGGTGTATTTCGACTGGCGCTCCGAAAGCGCCGCTGCGTCGAGCGGACATGCCTTGGCAAGCAGCGCGGCCGCACCGGGGCCGGCGACTTCGAACAGGCGCATATGCGAAATGTCGAACAGCCCGGCATGGTCGCGGGTGTGAAGATGCTCTGCCATGACGCCGGCCGGATAGGTCAACGGCATTGACCAACCGGCAAACGCGCCAAAGCGCGCACCAGCTGCAATATGCAGGTCTTCGAGGGGTAGTTTCTTGGCGTCGGTGCCCGTCATGACATCTCCAGAGTCGCACGCAAGCGGCCGCTACGGCGGCCATTCCGTGCCCCTCTGTCTGAAGCCTGAGAGACTCGCGCAACCGGAACTCTGTCGGCGACGCTTACACCTTCGGCGCGGGAGGATTAGTCCCGACTTTCCAGAGTGTCTTTCCCATCTACGGTTCTTTTGCCTGAGAGATTTCGGGCGATTTCCCCTTCGGCGGCAGCAAACGCTGCTCTCTCCCGCAAACAGGTAGAATCCGGAAAACACCGGATCCTCGACGCAGCATAGCTAGCTCATGACCGACGCATTGTCACGCCCCATGCGACATACGCACAGCTTTGTTATTGCGCGGCAGAAATAGCGTGCGGCCATGAGGCTGATTATCGAGGCGACGACAAAGCGCGGACGGAAAAGCCCGTCAGCTCGCGGCGGCGAGACGGTCCATATCGTTCTGAAGGCGGACGATCAGGCTGCCGGTTTCGGCATGCAAGAGCTTGAGACGATCCAGTTGGGCGCCAACGGTTTCGATCATGTCGCTGTCGTCTTCCGGCTCGATCGGCCCGGTGCCGACGCCGTGCAGGACCCAGGACAGGCTGACATTAAGAATGCCCGATACCATGTTCAGGCGGTGTGCGCCGGGTTGCGAACGGTCGCTCTCCCAGGCGTTTATCGTCGACATCTTGACGCCAAGCCGCCATGCCAGTTGCTTGACGCTCATGCCGCTGGCCTCGCGGGCTCGGGACAGTCGGCCGCCGATCGTATCGAGATCCGGCGTTTCTTCGTAAATATTCGTGGTGTCGGACACCCGATTCACCTCCTGTGATGTGCGGATTATCCTGTTTCCGACATGGAAGCAGGTGCCCTAAACATGGCGGACCGACACCGGCATAGCAAGGAGCTTTGCACCAATATCGTGTAAAGTCTTGTATTTGAGGGTAATTCTTAGACTCAAAGTTCGACGGCCGGTCGGGGAATCGCGTCGTTTTTCAGATACCGCCGTACCAATCGTAGCCGCGGTCTTCCCAATAGCCGCCCTTGCCGTCACCCATTTGGGTGAAGCTGTCGACCAACTCGATTTTGCGGATATATTTCGGCATCTTGTAGCCAAGCTGGCGCTCGACGCGCACCCTGAGAGGAGCGCCATTTTGGACCGGCAACGGCTTGTCGTTGAGGCCATAGGCTAGAATGGTCTGGGGATGGCGGGCGTCGATCAGGTCGATCGAGTCGTAGTATTTTATGCCGCCCGAAAGCCCTCTCTCGATCGTGTCCATGCAATGGAAAACGGCATAGCGAGCCTGCGGTTTCACCCTGGCTTGGTCCAGCACCAGCGAAAGCGGTGTGCCGGTCCATTTGGCGATGCAACTCCAGCCTTCGACGCAGTCGTGGCGGGTGATCTGCGTACGCGACGGCATGGCAATCAGCTGTTCGCGCGATAGCGACAACGGCTTTTCGACCAGACCCGAAACCTCAAGCCGCCAGTCGGCAAAATCCTTGCTTTGGAATGCGAGATAGTCTTCGTCATCAGGCGCGGTTACGCCGTTGGGACGCTGCGGCTGGCGGATATCGGCCTCGGTGAATTCCTGCGCAAGCGAATCGCGACCGGCAAGCAGGCGCTGAACCCTGTAGGTGAGGTTGTTTGCACTTTCCAGAACACCCCGGACCCGGCTGTCCGTCGAAGACAGCGAATCGAAGGCGTCGCAACCCGAGAGCGCGAGGCCGGAGGCGCCCAGTGCAGCAGAGGTGAGAAAGCAGCGGCGGCTTATCTGAAACCGTTTCATGGCCGGGCGCTCCGTGTCGCGGGCTCGTCGCCGGATTTGGGCGGATCGGTGCGGTACCATCCGGTTATGATCGAACGCAGTTCGTTGAGCGGGCCGGCGGCAAGGATCATCAGCATGTGAATGATGAAGAAGGCGACCAGGAGCAGCATGATCGTGAAATGGATGGTTCGCGCCGTCTGCCTGCCGCCGAACAAGTCTGCCAGAAACGGGACAGCGGCGTTCATGCTGGGCGACATGGCCAATCCGGTCAGGATCATCAGCGGCAGGAGGATGAACAGCACGCCGCCATAGGCGAGCTTCTGCAACGTGTTGTAGTCGCGGCTATGACGAAATTTCAGCTTGGCGTGGTCCGCGATGTCGCCGGGCAGGCGCTTCAAGTCCGCGACACGCGGTGCGAGATCGCGGCGCAGATGTCCGTTGATCAGGCTGGCAACCAGCCAGACGAGCAGGGTGCCGGAGAGCAGCCAGGCGAAGAAGAAATGGATAACACGGCCAGTCGCCAGATCCTGATGCGAAGGAATCGTCGCCCATGCCGGAAAGGCGCGGGCCTGCAGGTCGTCGGGTCCGCCGGAGAGGCCCAGAACACCGGTGGTATCGAAGCGGTGGCCGAAGATATCGGTGTAGCCCTTAGGTCCGTCAGGCGTGTTTTCGGCGCTGAAGCCTAGTACCGAATTGTCGAAGCCGAAACCGGACTGCTTGCCGATATAGAGCGACGGATGTGCGTTGAATATCTGCAAGCCGGTCAGCAGCAGGAAGAAAAGCGCCAGCGCCCATATCCAATGCGTCAGCCGCGTCCAGGCGGATTGCCGATAGACGAGCCTGTCATCCTTTGCAGGCTTGATGCTGGATTGCATCTCACCGACTGCCGCATTGTCCATCTTCTGGTCCTCCCCGCAGCGCGATAATTGCCGCGCTGCAATTGGCAGATACTACTGCCAAGAAACGGGAGGGAACATTCACAGGTTTCAGCGCATGAATGACATTCGCGCGACAGGGAAGTTACTTCGCAAGTCTTTCGGCATGCCAGCGCAGATGGTCGTCCATGAAGGTCGAGATGAAGAAATAGGAGTGGTCGTAGCCATCCTGCATGCGCAAGGTGAGCGGAATGCCGGCCGCCTTGCATGCGTCATCCAGAAGCCACGGACGCAAGCCGTCATCAAGGAAGCCGTCTGCCTTGCCTTGGTCGACAAGGAACTCGGGAAAACGCTTGCCGCCCTCTATCAGCGCGACCGTGTCATAGGCGCGCCATGACGCCTCGTCGGCGCCGAGATATTTCTCGAAAGCGGGTTTCGACCAGCCGGCCGTCATCGGGTGCGCGATCGGCGCGAAAGCCGAACAGCTTTTGAAGCGGTCTGGATGTTTCAAGGCAATGGTCAGCGCGCCGTGGCCGCCCATGGAATGGCCGAAGATCGCCTGCCGGTTCATGTCCGCTGGAAACTCCTTGGCGATCAGCGCCGGCAGTTCCTCGGTGACATAGGAATACATGCGGTAGTTCGTGGCGAAGGGCGCTTGCGTGGCGTCGAGATAGAAGCCGGCGCCGCCGCCGAACTGCCAATTGTCCTTTTCGTCGGGAACATTCTCGCCGCGCGGGCTGGTGTCCGGGCAGACGATGATCAGGCCGAGCTCGGCGGCCAGCCGGCGGTATTCGCCCTTGTCCATGACGTTCTGGTGCGTGCAGGTCAGGCCCGACAGATACCAGACAACCGGGCAAGGGCCATCCTTGGCCTGCGGCGGCAGGAAAACTGCGAAGGTCATATCGCAGGCACATGCTTCAGAAGCGTGGGAATAGACGCCCTGGACGCCGCCATGGGATTTCGCGGTGGAGATGGTTTTCATGAAAGGGGCTCGATCAGCAATGTTTTGATTGAAAGGGATTTGGCGATGGCTGCGAGACGCTTGTCCGCAGTAGCCAGCGGTTGGTTACGTTCAAGCGCGAGAGCAAGATACATGCAATCGTAAATCTTGTGCGTATTGTCGGCTGCGATCTTTGTCGCACTGGGCAGCAACTGGTCGTCGGGCACAAATTTCGAAACCGCAACCTTCAGCGCCTGGGCGCCTGCAAGAATGCCGTCCAACGAGATCTGGCCGATGCGATGATATTTGAGCAGGGCATTTGTCGTTTCCATCAACAGCAGATCGGGGGCGGCGCATTCAGCTGAACGAAGTCGTTTTGCCGTCTCTGAAAATGGTGTCTCGACAAGCCATGGAACCGCAACGCTTGCGTCAATGATCATTATCTGGCCCGTCCCGATCGAGGCGGGCTTCCTCCATGATCTTCAGCGCCGTGTTCAGATCCACAGGCTTGCTTTTCGCGCGAATGGAATCGATCGTTGCCCATGCCTCTTCCCGTGTCATCCCGGCTTCGCGCGTTATGACGTCGCGCGCCAGTTGCTCGGCCGATAGCCCATTGGCTTTGGCGCGAGCCTTGAAGCTCTCGACGACGTCGTCGGGAATGTTCCTGATCACCATGCTGCCCATGGGAATTCCTCTGAAAGTGATATCACGATGATATCATTCCTCGCCGAACCTCACAACCGCGACGATCAACCCGCGAGCGAAACCACGAGATTGACTGCCGCCGCCACGATCACCGTGTTGAAGAAGAACGACAGGACGGAGTGAACCATCGTCGCAATGCGCATGGTGGTGGTGTTGATGTTGGTATCGGCGGTTTGCGCCGTCATGCCGATGACGACCGAATAATAGAGGAAATCCCATCCCACCGGCCGTTCAGTGCCCGGAAAAATCAGGCCGCCCACCGGCTTGCGGTTGCGCTTGTCGGATGTGCTGTCGCCTTTCCAGTAAAGATGCGCGTAGTGCAAGGCGGCCATCGTATGAATGGTGAACCAGCCGAGCGGCAGCGACAGCATCGAAAAGGCGAGCCCGATCGGATGCGGCGCGTCCTTGGCGTTCATCAGCAGGAACAGCGAGCCCACCGCGACGCAGATGATAACGGCTGTGGCGAGGAAGATGATGCCGATAGGCTCGTCGGCGTCCTGCGCGCGCCGGCTGAGATAGTCGGCACTGAACGACGGCATCTGCCTCAGCATGAGAGCGATATAGATGACGAAGAAGACATTCGCGCCGATCGCATAGGCAAGCGGCTGCTTCAGCAGCAATGCCAAAGCGAATGCCGCCAGCCCCAGGATTACGCCGGCATAGAACGGAAAATGGCGGACGCTCAGTATGTTCATCCGGCCGCATCCTTCGCGGCACTTTCGGCAAATGCCTTTGCCTTTCGTGCCGTCTGGTCGAGCGCGCCGAGAAAGCGCGAACGGTCCTGCGGCGTGAAGCCTGCATTGTAGCCCTTGCTCTCACCCGTCTCGCGCAGATGCTGCTTCAGGTCGCGCATGGCGACCGCCATGCCGATCGTCTCGTGGGTGAAGGGCTTTCCGGTCATGCCGAGAACATGCGCGCCCAGCGCTACGGTGCGTGCGGCCAACGGAATGTCGGCCGTCACGACGATGTCGTTGGGTTTTGCGTTCTCGACGATCCAGTCGTCCGCCGCGTCGGCGCTTTTGGAAACGACGACGTGGCGGATCATCGGGTCGCGGGAAGGGCGCAAGCCCCCGTTCGAGACGAAAACCACCACCAGCCCGAGCCGGTCCGCGACCTTCTCGGCCTCCGCCTTCACCGGGCAGGCATCAGCGTCGACATAGATGATCGGGTCCGGCATGCGCTTTCCCTGGCTTAGTAGATCACCACGCTTCTGATGCTCTCACCACCATGCATCAGGTCAAAGCCCTTGTTGATGTCTTCGAGCGGCATGGTGTGGGTGATCATCGGGTCGATCTGGATCTTGCCTTCCATATACCAGTCGACGATCTTCGGCACGTCGGTGCGGCCGCGCGCGCCGCCGAAGGCAGTGCCTTTCCAGGTGCGGCCGGTGACCAACTGGAACGGCCGCGTCGAGATTTCCTGGCCCGCACCTGCAACGCCGATGACGATGCTCTCGCCCCATCCGCGGTGAGCCGCTTCAAGGGCTTGGCGCATGACCTTCACATTGCCGGTGCAGTCGAAGGTGTAGTCCGCCCCGCCGATCTGGTCGGCACCGCGCTTGGTCATGTTGACGAGGTAAGGCACGATGTCGCCGTCGATCTCCTTCGGATTGACGAAATGCGTCATGCCGAACTTCTCGCCCCATGCCTTGCGGTCGTTGTTGATGTCGACGCCGATGATCATGTCGGCGCCGGCCATCCTCAGGCCCTGAAGCACGTTGAGGCCGATGCCGCCAAGGCCGAACACGACCGCCGTCGCGCCGATCTCGACCTTGGCCGTGTTGATGACCGCGCCGATGCCGGTGGTGACGCCGCAGCCGATGTAGCAGATCTTGTCGAACGGCGCGTCGGGGTTGACCTTGGCCAGCGCGATCTCGGGCAGGACCGTGAAGTTCGAGAAGGTCGAGCAACCCATATAGTGGAAGATCTTGTCCTTGCCGATGGAGAAGCGGCTGGAACCGTCGGGCATCAGGCCCTGGCCCTGCGTCGAGCGGATCGCGGTGCAGAGATTGGTCTTGCGCGACAGGCAGGACGGGCACTGGCGGCATTCGGGCGTGTAGAGCGGGATGACATGGTCGCCCTTCTTCAACGACGTGACGCCCTTGCCGACATCGACGACGACGCCGGCGCCCTCATGGCCGAGAATCGCCGGAAAAATGCCTTCCGGGTCGGCGCCCGAAAGCGTGAACTCGTCGGTGTGGCAGATGCCGGTCGCCTTGATTTCGACCAAGACCTCGCCTTCGCGCGGACCTTCGAGGTCGACTTCCATGATTTCAAGCGGCTTTCCGGCTCCAACGGCGACTGCGGCGCGGGTCTTCATCAGGCAATTCCTTCTGCGTAGATCTGTCTCAATGGTTGGGTCGGTGCTTGTCAGACTGACTAGGCGAAATGTCCGCGTTTTGCCATAGCTGGGCCACCATCTGCGCCTTTAGTTCGCAGCATGATCGCAAATCTTCTCCTCGCCATGATCTTCGACGTGTTGACTTTCCTGGTGCATGTGGCCGGATTGATCGTCCTTACGCATATTGTCTCCTTTCTGCTGTCGCATCCTCTGATCGACGGCAAGCAGGGCGAAAAGGCTCTGGCGATGGGCGCGCTTGCACTGGGATTGTTCGTTCTGGTTTGCATCGAGCTTGCGATCTGGGCTGCCGGGATGCTGGTGGTCGGCGCGCTGCCGGATTTCGAGACCGCGTTTTATTTCTCTGCCTCGACATTCGCCACCGTCGGCTTCAACGATGTGACTCCGTTGAAAGAGTGGCGGCTGCTTTCCGCCATGGAAGGCATAACCGGCCTTCTCGTCATGGGTTGGACAGCGGCCTATCTGGTCACCTCAGGCGTGCGCTTCGGACCTTTCGAGCGCGACAAGCATTTCTGAGAGTGGCAATTTCTCGCGCAAAGCGGGTTTGTGAATCCGGCACTTGAGGCGCGGCGGGATAGTCCATAAAACGATCCCCGCCACCGGAGGAACCATTCGTTCATGTTCAAGAAAATCCTGATCGCCAATCGTGGCGAGATCGCCTGCCGCGTCATCAAGACAGCCCGCAGGATGGGTATCGCAACGGTTGCCGTCTATTCAGACGCCGATCGCGATGCGGTTCATGTCGAAATGGCGGATGAGGCGGTGCATATCGGCCCGGCGGCGGCCGCACAAAGCTATCTGGTGGCCGAGAAGATCATCGAAGCCTGCAAGCAGACCGGGGCGGAGGCTGTGCATCCGGGCTATGGCTTCCTGTCGGAGCGGGCTTCATTCTGCGAGGCGCTGGAAAAGGAAGGCATCGTCTTCATCGGTCCCAAGCCCAAGGCGATCAAGGCCATGGGTGACAAGATCGAATCGAAGAAATTCGCCAATGCGGCGAAGGTCTCGACAGTTCCGGGCTATCTCGGCGTTATCGAGGACGTCGATCATGCCGAAAAGATCGCCGGCGAAATCGGCTATCCCGTGATGATCAAGGCGTCAGCCGGCGGCGGCGGCAAGGGCATGCGCATCGCGTGGTCTGAGGCCGAAGTGCGCGACGGCTTCGACCGCGCTCGCTCGGAGGCGAAAAGCTCTTTCGGTGACGACCGCGTTTTCATCGAGAAATTCGTCGTCGATCCGCGCCACATCGAAATCCAGGTCCTGGCCGACGGTCACGGCAACGCCATCTATCTCGGCGAGCGCGAATGCTCGATCCAGCGCCGCAACCAGAAGGTCGCGGAAGAAGCGCCTTCGCCATTCCTTGACGAGAAGACACGCAAGGCCATGGGCGAGCAGTCCGTGGCCTTGGCCAAAGCGGTGGACTATCAGAGCGCCGGCACGGTCGAGTTCATCGTCGATAGCCAGAAAAACTTCTACTTCCTTGAAATGAATACACGTTTGCAGGTCGAGCATCCTGTAACCGAACTTATCACCGGCATCGATCTGGTCGAGCAGATGATCCGTATTGCCGCCGGTGAAAAACTGGCGATCAGCCAGGCCGATGTGAAGCTGAACGGCTGGGCCGTCGAGAGCCGGCTCTACGCCGAGGATCCCTACCGCAATTTTCTGCCCTCCATTGGCCGGTTGACCAGCTACCGGCCGCCCGAGGAAGGAAAATTCGGCGACATCGTCATCCGCAACGATACCGGTGTGACCGAAGGTTCGGAAATCTCGATGTTCTACGATCCGATGATCGCAAAGCTCTGCACCTGGGCGCCGACCCGGCTCGAAGCGATCGATGCGATGTCCGAGGCGCTGGATATGTTCGTGGTCGACGGCATCGAGCACAACATTCCGTTTCTGGCGGCCCTGATGCAGCATCCGCGCTGGCGCGAAGGCCGACTTTCGACGGGTTTCATTGCCGAGGAATATCCTGACGGCTTTGCGCCGATCACGCCGAACGCGGAGGAGAAGTCGGTTCTGGCCGCGATTGCCACTGTGGTCGAACTCTTGCGGCGTGACCGCCTCGATCGCCTGACCGGGCGGCTGGCCCCGCATTCTGGTGTGCTGAAGCCGGATTGGGTCGTGCGCATCGGCGACGATTATATCCCGGTCGCGGTCGGCGAGGGCATGGTTTCGATCCCCATCGAGGTCGACCTTTTGATCGCCGGCGGCAAACCGATGACGGTTATTTCCGACTGGCGCCCGGGCGAGGCCGTCTGGCAGGGAACTGTCGGTGGACGCAGCATTGCGGCGCAGATCAGGCCTGTGCCGAACGGCATCCGCATCGCCTGGAAAGGCATGTCGGTGACGGCGCGCGCCATGCTGCCGCGCACCGCAGAACTCGACCGCCTTATGCCGGTGAAAATTGCGCCCGATACCTCCAATCTACTGCTATGCCCGATGCCCGGACTGGTGGTTTCGATTGCTGTCGCCGAGGGCCAAGAGGTCAAGGCCGGCGAGACATTGGCCGTGGTCGAGGCGATGAAGATGGAAAACGTGCTGCGCGCCGACCGCGACCTGACGGTCGAGAAGATCAATGCCAAGGCCGGCGACAGCCTTGCCGTCGATGCCGTGATCATGGAGTTTGCCTGAATGGATGTTTCCGCGCGGCGGCAGGCCGTTCTGTTCGATCTTGACGGGACGCTGACGGACCCCTTCGTCGGCATTACCAAGTCGCTGCAATATGCGGTCGAAAAGCTCGGCCGCATCGCGCCTGCTGCCGACGATTTGCGCTGGTGCATCGGTCCGCCGATCAAGTCGGCGTTTGGCATTCTGCTCGAGACCGAAGACCCGGCTTTGATCGACGAGGGCGTGCGGCTCTATCGCGAGCGCTATTCGGATGTCGGTAAATTCGAGAACATCCTGATCGACGGCATTCCCGAGGCGCTGGCCGAACTGGTTGCCGATGGCTACTTCCTGTCGGTCGCGACCTCCAAGCTGAAAACCTATGCCGGCGAGATCATCGACCACTTCGATCTTCGCCGCTATTTCAACGTCGTGCACGGCTCTGAGCTGGATGGCCGAAATTCCGTGAAGGGCGACCTGATCGCCCATATTCTGGCAACCGAGCCGGTCGATGCCACACGAACCGCCATGATCGGCGATCGTTCGCATGATGTGGTCGGCGCCAAGCTGAACGGCATCGAGACCGTCGGCGTGCTTTGGGGCTACGGCGATCGCAAGGAACTGGAAGACGCTGGTGCTGCGCGAATTGCCGGGCGACCTGCGGAATTGCGTCATCTGATCGGCGCGTTGCTGGAGCCGACCGCGCGCTTTACGGCATGATTTTACGGAGGCTATGGTCCGGAATGGGTCCCGGATAGCCTTCGCTTCGCTACGGCTTCCGGGATGACGTCGGTATTCGCTTTTCCGGAGTCTCATCATAGCCATGAGCGGGTTCGTTTACATCCTAGCTTCGAAACGAGACGGAACGTTGTATACCGGCGTGACCGCCGGCGCGTATGGGAACACAAGCAACGCATGACAAAGGGCTTCACTGCTCGATACGGAGCAATACGGCTGGTCTGGTATCAGGAATATCTGGACATCGGTGAAGCGATCATTGCCGAAAAGCGGATCAAGAGATGGCGTCGATCGTGGAAGATCGAACTGATCGAGAAGATGAACCCGGATTGGCGTGAACTCTACGGGGGCATGGGCTGGTAAGACTGCGGAAATCCTCCGTGCGTCATCCCGGAAGCCGTAGCGAAGCGAAGGCTATCCGGGACCCATTCCGTAACGCTGAAATGAATGCAGGCTTCTGTGTTCAATGTGATTTCGCACTAGACCCACGGCGCTCCATGACCACAATAGATACCTGAGTCGAGTAGCAAAGGCGTAAGATATGGCGAGCGACAGGCCTCCGCGCGACCCCATCCTGCGCAGCATGCAAAATGCGCCGGTGAAGGCCCAGCCTGTCCAGCGCAACTTCATCCATCTTCGCGTGCATTCCGCCTATTCGCTGCTGGAAGGCGCGTTGCAGGTCGGCAAGATCGTCGGCCACGCCGTCAAGGACAGCGCGCCGGCCATCGCCATCACCGACACCAACAACCTGTTCGGTGCGCTCGAATTCGCGCAAAAGACCACCAAGGAGGGCGTGCAGCCGCTGGTCGGCTGTCAGACAAGCCTGTCCTTCACTGGTGAGGTCAATGATTCCTCGCGCGGCGGCAATCGCCGCCAGGGGGCAGATCTGCACCCGATCGTGCTGATCGCCGCGACCGAAGAGGGCTACGCCAATCTCGTTCGCCTTGTCAGCCGCTCCTATCTCGAAACGCCGCCAGGCGAAGCGGTGCAGGTCACCACGGAATGGCTGGAGGAGTTCTCGCCGGGGCTGATCTGCCTTACCGGCGGGCCGCTTGGGCCTGTCGGCACGGCGCTGAAATCCGGCCATACGGAACTGGCCGAAACAAGGCTTCTGGCGCTGAAGGCACTGTTCGGCGATCGGCTCTATGTCGAACTGCAGCGTCTCGGCGGCTATGACCGGAACCTCGAAGCCGCAACCATCGATCTTGCCTATCACCATCGCCTGCCGCTGGTCGCCACCAATGAGGCGTTCTTCCAATCCCGCGACGACTACGAAGCCCATGACGCGCTGATTGCCATCGCCGAAGGCTCGGTCGTTGCGTCCGACGAGCGTCGCCGTCTGTCGCCCGACAATTATCTGAAGAGTCAGAAGGAGATGTCGGCGCTTTTTGCAGACATTCCTGAAGCGCTCGACAACACAATCGAGATCGCGCAGCGCTGTTCCTACTACCCGAAGAAGCGCAATCCGATCCTGCCGCGCTTCACCGGTGGCGACGAAGCCGATCCGACGGAAGCGCTCAAGGCCGAGGCCGACGAATTGCGCCGCCAGGCCCGCGAGGGCTTGCAGCAGCGCTTCGAGACAGCCGGTCTGACCGAAGGCTTCACGGTCGAGCAGTACAGCGAGCGGCTGGAATTCGAGCTCGGCATCATCGAACGGATGAAGTTTCCCGGCTACTTCCTGATCGTCTCGGACTTCATCAAATGGGCGAAGGCCCAAGGCATTCCGGTCGGCCCAGGCCGTGGTTCGGGCGCGGGCTCGCTGGTTGCCTATGCCCTGACCATCACCGATATCGATCCGCTGCGCTTCTCGCTGCTGTTCGAGCGCTTCCTCAACCCCGACCGCGTTTCGATGCCCGACTTCGACATCGATTTCTGCCAGGACCGGCGTGAAGAGGTTATCCGCTACGTCCAGGGCCGTTATGGCCGCGATCAGGTCGGCCAGATCATCACCTTTGGAACGCTGCAGGCGCGCGCCGTGCTGCGCGACGTCGGGCGCGTGCTGCAGATGCCCTATGGTCAGGTTGACCGCCTCTGCAAGATGGTGCCGCAGAACCCGGCAAATCCGGTGAAACTTGCCGACGCCATCGCCAACGAGCCGCGTTTTGCCGAGGAGACCGAGAAGGAGCCGATCGTCCAGACGCTGCTCGACATGGCGCAGAAGCTGGAAGGGCTTTACCGCCACGCCTCGACGCACGCCGCCGGCATCGTCATCGGCGACCGTCCGTTGTCGGAACTGGTGCCGATGTACCGCGACCCGCGCTCCGACATGCCGGTCACCCAGTTCAACATGAAGATGGTCGAAGAGGCCGGGCTGGTGAAGTTCGACTTCCTCGGCCTGAAGACGCTGACGGTACTGGAGACCGCGGTGCGGCTCATTCGCCGCCGCGGCATCGAGGTCGATCTGGCGCGCATTCCGCTCGATGACGAGAAGACCTACGCGATGCTGTCGCGCGGCGAGGTCGTCGGCGTGTTCCAGGTTGAAAGTGCCGGCATGCGCAAGGCGCTGATCGGTATGAAGCCCGACCGCATCGAGGATATCATCGCGCTGGTCGCGCTCTACCGGCCGGGCCCGATGGAGAACATCCCGACCTACAATGCGCGCAAGCATGGCGAGGAGGAGATCGCCTCGATCCATCCCAAGATCGATCATCTGGTCAAGGAGACGCAGGGCGTCATCGTCTACCAGGAACAGGTGATGCAGATCGCGCAGGAATTGGCCGGCTACTCGCTCGGCGAAGCAGACCTTCTGCGCCGCGCCATGGGCAAGAAGATCCGCGCCGAGATGGACAAGCAGCGCGAGCGCTTCGTTACCGGTGCGGTGGAAAAGGGCGTGAGCAAGCCGCAGGCCGATTTCATCTTCGACCTTCTGGCCAAGTTCGCCGACTACGGCTTCAACAAGTCGCACGCCGCTGCCTATGCGGTGGTGTCCTACCAGACCGCTTATCTGAAGGCGCATTACCCCGTCGAGTTCCTTGCCGCGTCGATGACGCTGGATATGTCCAACACCGACAAGCTCGCCGACTTCCGACAGGATGCGCTGCGCCTCGGTATCGACGTGGTTGCGCCCTCGGTGATGACCTCGTTCCGCGATTTCGAGGTTGCCGAAAACCGCATCTTCTACGCGCTGGCAGCCCTCAAGGGCGTCGGCGATGCCGCCGTCGAGCACATCGTCGCCAAGCGCAAGGAAAAGCCGTTCGCCAGCCTTGCCGATTTCTGCGAACGCATCGATCCGAAGATTGTCGGAAAACGCGTCTTCGAAAGCCTGATCATGGCCGGCGCCTTCGATTGCTTCGGTCATGACCGGGCAGCCCTTATGGTCGGCGTCGAGCGCATGATGGGCATGGCGCAGCGCGCGCAGGAAAATGCCGCCTCGGGCCAGTCCGACATCTTTGGCAGTGCGATGGGCGGACAGGCGCAGACGCTACATCTGCCTGCGGCCGATATCTGGCTTCCCGCGGACCGGTTGCACCGCGAATTCCAGGTCGTCGGCTTCTATCTCTCGGCGCATCCGCTGGATGAGTATAAGGCGGTTCTGGAAAAGATGCGCGCCCAGACCTGGGCCGACTTTTCCATCGCCGTGAAGCGGGGCGCTGCTGCCGGACGGCTGGCCGGCACCGTCACGTCCAAGCAGGAGCGCAAGACCCGCACCGGCAACAAGATGGGCGTCGTCGCTTTCTCCGACACCACAGGCCAGTATGAGGCGGTACTGTTTTCGGAAGGGCTGGCGCAATATCGCGATCTGCTCGAGGCAGGCCGTTCTGTCGTCATCACGGTCGCGGCCGAAGACCGCCCGGAAGGCATCAACCTGCGTATCCAGACCGTGCATTCCCTGGAAGACGAGGCAAGCCGCGTCCAGAAGGCACTACGCGTCTACCTGCGCGACGCATCGCCGCTCGGAACCCTTGCCAACCAGCTCAACGTCAAGGGCGAGGGACAGGTGAGCTTCGTGCTCATCAAGGATGGCGCGCAGGGCGAAGTCGAGGTCGAACTACCCAACCGCTACCGCATCTCGCCGCAGATAGCATCTGCCATGCGCGCCGTTCCCGGCGTGGTCGAGGTGGAGTTGGTTTAGCGCCGGCGGGCTTTTGTTTAAAGAAGCTGCGTTTTCAGGCCGAGCGGGAGGCCGGCTTCGGCCAATCGCTTGTCGAGCGTAACAACGGTTGCACCGTTGTCAGCCGCCACGGCGAGATGCAGGGCGTTGCCGGCTCTCAGTCCGAGCGTATATTGATCAGCAAAACGCGCAGCAGCGCGAAACTGCGCCCCGGATATCGGGAGAGTGTTGAATGAATTGGAAACAAGCTGGACGAACGCGGCGAGGGCTGAAGCGCGGTGCTCAGCCGATAATTGATCCGTACGAAGCTTGATTGACAGGGCTGCAGAGAATTCCGTTATGACCCAGTCACTGATTGCGAGTTCGTTCGGATCCTGTTGGCTCAGCCAGCTTTGAATCTCATCGGTTCTAGCTTCCTTGGTCAGTGCGGCGACCAGCACTGATGTGTCGATATAGAGCATCAATACCGGTCGCCATCGCGAACGTCGCGCATGAACTCGCCGGCGGACTGCCGCTGCGCAGGCATTTGGTCCGTGATGCTTTTCAGTGCGGCCAAATCAATCGATTGCAGCGTTTTCTTGACGGAACTCAGTTGCGCAATCGGCTTGCCGCGCCGCGTAATGCGGACTGTGTCGCCTTCAGCGACGCGACCGATCAGTTCGCTGAGATGCGCCTTTGCGTCGGCGAGATTGACGGTGCTCATAGATATTCTCATGACCAGTTAGTTGGTCATATATAGCACCTAGTCAACTTGGGTTCAATCAGTGCCGGTAACAGCATCAAGCCTTGTGCAGCCGAAGTGGCGTGACCTTTTCCCGCGCGATGATGCGCTTGGCTTCCAGATCGAGTTGAACGGCCTTCATCCACCAGCCTGACTTAGCTCCGCCGGGAAATAACGCCTGCGGCAGATGATCTACGACGCGCTTCTGAACCTCCGCCACGGTCAGCCCCGGTGTGGTGCCTGGCAGCGTCTTTAGCAAAGCGTGCTTCATGGCCTCATACATCGCTGCGTCGACAAACTCGACCTTGCCGGGATGGTTCACGTTCTCGATCCCGATCTTACCGGGTTTGCTTGTGGTCATGCCGCATCCTCCTTGGATTTCGGCTCAAGGTCGATTGCTGCGCGAAAACTCCCGTCCATGTAGAATGGCACGGACGTATGCTCATGCGCGATCTTCCAGACGCCGTTGGTACGCTTGAGGCAGACCGTCGCGCGTGACCAGAAGACAGCCCTTTCGCCGCCTTGCCTGGTCGTGGCGCTGGTGCGGTAGAAGCCGTGGCCGAAGGCGATGTCGCCGTCGATCGTAATCTCGAAATCATGCGCTTCGATCTCGACCGGCCCTTGCCAGGTATCGAACCAGGCTGAAAGACCATCGACATTGGGCCGATGATCGAGCGGCGGCGCTAGATCGAAAATCAGCGCTTCAGGCTCGTATTGGGCGATAACGCGGGCCGCATTCTTGTCGTGATGCGCCTGACGGATGGCGTCCATGACGGCGCGGATTTCTTTCCTGTCGGTGTTGATGCTCATGACAAATCCTCCGTTGTCCCTGGGGATGCATCCGAAGGACGAACAAGGAAGGTGATATCCGACAGGAGGAGAGGATTTTTATCGCGCAACGCTAATGGTGCTGCGGTTCAGTCTTCCACATCCTCGCGCGGATGCGCCCTGCGTCCCTTGCCGAAGGTGTAGCCGGTTTCGACTGCCGTCTTCCCGAACTTGTCGCGCAAGGCGTCCATGGCGCCCTCGGCGAGCGCGCGCTTGCGAGACTGCACGTCGATGAGGTCGGGGGGATCGGCCTTCTCGACGCCGGTCAGGTCGCTGACGCCTATGCCGAGCAGCCTGTATTTCGTGCCGTCGGTTTCCTTCGCCAGAAGCTGCATGCCGGTCTGGAAGATGCGATCTGCCAGCCGCGTCGGGTCGCCGAGCTGGCGGTTGCGCGTGCGGATCTTGAAATCCTGCGTCTTCAGTTTCAGCACCACCGTGCGCCCCGCGATGCCGGATTTCTTCAGCCGTGTGGAAACCTTTTCAGACAATGCCCGCAAGATCGGCACCAGATCGGCGGAGGAGGCGAGGTCGGTGTCGAAGGTGGTTTCCGCCGACACGCTTTTCGCGTCATGGTCGGGCTCGACGCGGCGCGTATCCTGTCCGCGCGACAGCCGGTAGAGCCGGTCGCCCATCGTGCCGTAGCGCCGCATCAGGTCCCCGCGCTCCATCCGCTGGATCTGGCCGATGGTGCGGATGCCGTCGCTTTCCAGCGTCGCGGCGAAGGCTTTCCCCACGCCCCAGATCAGCGTTACCGGCTGCTCGGCGAGAAACGTGACGGCTTCCGCTTCGCCGATGATCGAAAAGCCGCGCGGCTTGCGGAAGTCCGAGGCGACTTTCGCCAGGAATTTGCAATAGGAAAGACCGGCCGAAACGGTGATGCCGATTTCCTTTTCGACGCTCTGCGCGAACCGCGCCAGCACCAATGCGGGCGGGAGGCCATGAAGGCGCTCGGTGCCGGCAAGATCGAGAAACGCTTCGTCGATGGAGATAGGTTCGACCAGCGGCGTCAGCGCCTGCATCATGGCGCGGACCTCGCGGCCGACGCGGACATATTTTTCCATGTTGGGCGAGATGACGACAGCTTGCGGGCAGGCTTCCAGCGCCTTGAACATCGGCATCGCCGAACGTACGCCATTGATGCGCGCGATGTAGCAGGCGGTCGAGACGACGCCGCGCTTGCCGCCGCCGATGATCACCGGCTTGTCCTTCAGATCCGGATTGTCGCGCTTCTCCACCGCGGCATAGAAGGCGTCACAATCGATATGGGCGATATGCAGCGCATAAAGCTCCGGATGCCGCATCAGGCGAGGGCTTCCGCACTTGGTGCAACGCATTGCCGGCCCGCGCTGCACGGCGAGACAATCTCGACAGAAACCGTGGCTTGGATCGTTGACAGAGGTGCCCATGACTGCGAACATAAGAGGAACATCGCAATCTTATGGCAGCAGGCTGCAGCTCGCAAGGCTGCGGTCGCAAGGATGTATGATGAAACTGACAATCGAGCCGCTGACAGTCGATCTATGGCCGGCTTTCGAAGATCTCTTTGGCAAGCAAGGCGCCTGCTACGGCTGCTGGTGCACGCATTTTCGGCTGCCGCCTGCGCAGCGCCGGGAAAACGACCGGGTGCACAACAAGGAATTCATCAAGGCGCGCATCGAATCAGGTCCGCCGCCCGGCCTGCTGGCGTTCGAGGACGATATCGCGACGGGTTGGATGCAGATCGGACCGAGGGCGGATGTGCCCGAATGGAACAATGCGGGCAGGGGCTCCGCTCCGCTCGAGCCTGAGGAAGCCGCCGATCCGTCCGTCTGGGCGATCTCCTGCTTTTTCATCCGCAATAAGGCGCGGGGCAAAGGGCTGACTCATAGACTTGTCGGTGCCGGGGTCGAATTTGCACGCAAGAACGGTGCGCGGTTTGTCGAGGCCTGTCCGATGAACCAATCGAAGGATTCGCGCTCGCTCGGCCTTTTCGTCGGTTCTACCCGGGTTTTCGAGAAAGCTGGCTTTTCGCAGATGATAGAGCGCAAGCCAGGCCGGCCGCTGATGCGTTTTGTGGTGTAGGTTCTGAGCCTAAATACCCAAAGCAACAGTGATTTTTGGCGCAGCATCGTGCCAGTCGTCTACGAAGGTGATGCCTTCCGGCAACGGCGGCATGAGCGCACGCAGGCCCTTGTGCGCCATGAGGTGAAAGAGGTGGGCGTCGGCGACCGTCTCTTGCACCGAAACGAGATTGCGGGCGATGTCGTCGACGAAGGCGACCGGGCGAGGATGTTCACCGCGCAGCTGCCTAATCGCCGGACCTTTCGCCGTTTCGGTGGTCACCAGCGGGTAGGGGAAGCCAAGCCGGTCCAGAAGCATGCGTCGGGTCGCCCGGTGCTGATGCGGCATCGCCGTCAGCATGACGATTTCCGCTTTCTCGGCTATCGCCGCGACAGCCTCGACTGCGCCCGCCGGCGCGACCTGCCAATCGGCCTGAACGAAGAAGAAATCTTCGATCAGCGTCGAAACGCGTTCGTTGGCGAGAGCCTCATTCGTATCGCGGTCGAAGACATTGCCGTGAAGCCTAAACGAATCGGTTTTCAGGTCCAGGCCGTGCGACCTGAGAAAGCCGATGAAGGGCTGAACGAATTCCAGAACCACCTCATCGACGTCGAGTACAAGAAGCGGGCGCTCGTCTCTGGCCAGCTCGGCGATCTGGCGTGCGGTTTCGGGATCGTCGCTCATATCGAAGACTGGTGGTTGTCGTCGCCGAGTGGCAGGCGCCGCAATGCCGCTGCGATATTGGCCGGCGCAATGCCGGAGCTTTCCGAAAACTGCATCAGCGTCGGTTCGTGGGCGAGGATGAATTGCAGCACGCCCGCCAGGAAACCCGGTTCGCGCGCCGCCTCGCGAATCGCCGATGCTTCGATGCCGGTCAAGGCAAGGAAGCGCGGCAGGAGTTCAGGGTCCGATGCGACGAAGACGAGTGCCTCGATGGCGATCGCCTCGGCGTCCTTGCTCGTTGAAAATTTATCGACCATCGTCACTTTCATGCCACCGATGCGAAAACGTTTGTCGGAAGTAACCGCTACGATCGGCTCGGGCAAGTCTTCGGGCGGTCGCATCAAAAATGGTATAGGATTGATGTTTGAATTCGCCGCGACGGATCGGTTTCCGTTTCGTCAATGATCTTGCGCTAATGTTGTCGCGGGTTTGGTGCCATCGGCAAGGCGCGTCAAGAAGTATAGGCTGGCGCGATCGGCAGTCGGGACGGGAAATCTATGGCTAAGAAGGTTATGATCGTCGAGGACAATGAGCTCAATATGAAGCTCTTCCGCGACCTGATCGAAGCAAGCGGCTATGAGACCGTGCGCACGCGCAACGGCCTGGAAGCGCTTGATCTTGCCCGTACCCATAAGCCTGATCTGATCCTGATGGACATCCAGCTGCCGGAGGTCTCCGGCCTCGAGGTGACCAAGTGGTTGAAGGAAGACGACGAACTTCACGTCATACCTGTCATTGCCGTCACTGCATTTGCCATGAAGGGCGATGAGGAACGCATTCGCCAGGGCGGTTGCGAAGCCTACATTTCGAAGCCGATCTCGGTTCCGCGCTTCATCGAAACAATCAAATCATATCTGGGTGACGCATGATGCCTGCTCCGTCGCCCTCGCATCGGCAGGAAGCATCATGACCGCGCGTATTCTCGTCGTCGACGACATTCCTGCCAATGTGAAGCTGCTCGAGGTTCGGCTGCTCGCTGAATATTTCGATGTGCTGACGGCCACCAACGGTGCGGACGCCATTGAAACCTGCCAGAACGACAAGGTCGATGTCGTCCTGCTCGACGTGATGATGCCGTATATGGACGGCTTCGAGGTCTGTCGGCGATTGAAGGGCGATCCTGCAACCTCGCATATTCCTGTGGTGATGGTCACCGCACTGGACCAGGTTTCCGACCGTATTCGCGGGCTGGAGGTGGGAGCCGACGATTTCCTGACCAAGCCGGTGAATGATCTTCAGTTGATGACGCGGGTAAAAAGCCTTGTGCGCCTGAAGATGCTCACCGACGAATTGCGCCTTCGTGCCTCGACCACGCGCAACATCGGCATCGAAGAACTCCTGAGCCACCGTCCGCCGTCCGAAGACGTCACGCCGAAAGTGCTTCTGGTCGATGAGCGTCCGTCCTCCTTTGAGCGCATCCAGAAAATGCTGCGCCAGGCGGCCGATCTCGACGTTGTAGCCGATCCGCATACCGGGTTTTTCCAGGCGGCCGAACTGCCCTACGAGTGCATCATCGTCTCGACCGGCTTTGCCGAGTTCGATCCGCTACGGCTTTGCTCCCAACTGCGTTCGCTCGACCGCACGCGCTTTGTGCCGATCATCCTGCTGGCGGACGAGGGTGAGGAAGAGCGCATCATCCGTGGGCTGGAACTCGGCGTGAACGACTATCTCATCCGCCCGATAGACCAGCAGGAACTGACTGCGCGGCTGCGCACGCAGGTCAAGCGCAAGCGCTATAACGACCATCTGCGCGCCAGCGTCACGCAGACCATCGAAATGGCGGTGACGGACGGGCTGACCGGCCTGCACAACCGCCGTTATCTCGACAGCCATCTGCAGACCCTGTTCGACCGCGCCGTTGCGCGTCGTCGTCCGATTTCGGTGATGATCACCGATCTGGACCGGTTCAAGTCGGTCAACGACACCTATGGCCACGACGGCGGCGACGATGTGCTGCGCGAATTCGCACGCCGGTTGCGCAAGAATGTGCGCGGCATCGATCTGGCTTGCCGCTATGGCGGCGAAGAGTTCGTGGTCGTCATGCCGGACACCGATGGGGCGATCGCCGAAAAGGTCGCCGAGCGCATCCGTTCCGAGATTGCCCAGACGCCGTTTGCTGTCGGCAAGGATGGCCAGTCGCTCAATGTGACCATCAGCGTCGGTGTGTCTTCGCTCAGGCGCGGCACTGATACGGTCGAGGATTTGATGAAGCGGGCTGATGTCGCGCTCTATGAGGCCAAGACGGCGGGGCGCAACCGGGTAGTCGCAAAAGCTGCATAGCTGCGAAATCGGGTTGTGCGGCGAATCAGGAGAAGGGGTGTTTACCTTAATCCAAGCGATTCGGTAGCGTTGGTTAAGAAAGTGTTGATTTTCAAGCGGTCTTGCGCGAGTGTTCCAGCGAAAGACGGACACCGGCGCGAGGAGATGCCGGATTGTCCTGCCGACGCCCCATGATGCTCAGGTCCGCCGCATCTCCTGGGTCCATGGGGTCGGCCGGTTGGCACTGGCACATAGTGGCCTCCTCGTACCGCTGTCAGAACGCCGACCGGCCCCCTAATTCTCACATGAAGCATGAAAAAACGGGCCGAGAGGCCCGTTTTTCTTTTCCATTTCCAGAAATGAAAACGCCGCCCGGAGGCGGCGTGTTTCCAGCAGGAGAATCGAAGATTACTTGATCTTCGTTTCCTTGAATTCAACGTGCTTCTTGGCGACCGGATCGTATTTGCGGAAGGACAGCTTTTCCGTCTTCGTGCGGCTGTTCTTGCTCGTCACGTAGAAAAAGCCGGTATCGGCGGTCGACAGGAGCTTGATCTTGATGTTTGCGGCTTTTGCCATGATTTTCGTCCGTTAATTTTCTGGAGTTCGGGCCGCCTGACCACGGCAAAAGAGCCCGGACGCGGGAAACTTGGCGCGACACATAAAGCACGTGCGCGGAAAGTCAAGCCCGCCGGCTGCCGGCTATGAGCCGGGTGCCCGCCAGAACGATGTAAGCTGCAAAGAAAAGGGCGAGCGTCCAGCCGAAACCTCTTGTGCCGAACATATCCATGCCGATACCGATCGCCTGCGGCCCCGCCACCATGCCGAGGCCGTAGCAAAGCACGAAAGCGGCGTTTGCATTTGCCAGTTCATGGCCGGAAAGCTGCGAGCCGAGATGTGCGAGGCCGATCGTGTACAGTGCGGCGACGACTCCGCCCCAGAGAAACAGCAGGCCCGCCACCAGATGCCAGTTCATCTGCACATGGGGCAGCAGGATCATGCCCGCCAGCCCCACCGCCGCACAGATCAGCAGCAGATAGCGGCGATCGCCGATGCGGTCGGAAATCATGCCCAGCGGTATCTGCATCAGCACGTTGCCGAGACCGATCATGGTCAGGAGCAGGGCGGCATCGCCTTCCGAGTAGCCGATTCGGTTGCCATAGACCGGAAACAGCGCAAAGCCGCCGGTCTCCACCGCGCCGAAGACCAGCACGGCAGCGGTCGCCGTCGGCACCAGCCAGATGTAGCGAATGAAGCCGCCCGAGCCGCCTTCGACAACGATCGCCGGGCTTTCGCGCCAGGCCGCAAGCACGGGGATTGCGGCGATGGTGACAAGCACGAACACGGTGCCGAAAGGCAGGAATCCTGAGCTGCCCATCTGGGCGAAAAGCCATGGACCGGCGGCAAACCCGAGCGACAGCACTGTCGCATAGATGCCGAGAACCAGTCCGCGCCGGTGCGGTGGCGCCGATGTGCTGATCCAGAATTCGGAGAGGATGAACAGAACGGTGAGGGCGAGATGCAGGATCACGCGCAGCGGAAACCACATCCAGAACGCCGGCGCGAAATAGAAGCCAACGAAGGCCAGCGCGCCGAGAAAGATCATGGCGAGCATCGTCCAGACGACGCCGAAACGCACCGCAAGCGGCGTCGCCATGGGCGCAGCCGCAATCGAAGCCAGGCCGGCAATTGCCGTATTCAACCCGATCATGGATGCCGAGTGGCCGCGCGTTTCCAATATGATGCTGAGAAGCGGCATTCCGAGGCCGATGGCGATGCCGACAACGCTGATCGAGGCAATGGCTGCCGAAATCGACAGCCAGCGCATTGGCACGTCGTCTTCCGGCGATTGGGAATTGGCAGTCATTTTATGCGGGAGCCCAGAATTTGTCAGAGAATTTCGCGGACGAAGCGTTTGCGGATCATGCGATAGAAGGGCACGGCCCCGCCGGGGCGAAGCAAGGGATCCTGCGCCAATCGCTGTTCAAGTTCTTCGAGGATTGTCTTGGTGATGGCTGGAATATCGGCTTGCCGCGCCTCGGGCAGCGGCAGCCACATGAGTTCTTCCAGCTCATTGGTCGGTCCGCCGTCCGGCAACTCAACAGCGACGTCGCTGCGCCAGGCGGAGAGGAAGCGCGTGTCGAAACGGCGCACTCTTCCGGGAGGTGTGATCGCGCGGGCGATGAAGCGCAGCGGCTTGAGGGAGGGCTGCACGCCATGTTCGACGAAACCCTGCCAGTCAGCCTTGCCGGTGGCGAACGGCGCCTTGTGGCCTATCAGCAAGCCTGCTTCTTCATAGGTTTCGCGGATGGCTGACAGCGCGATCGCGCGAGCCCGCGTGGCGCTGCCACTGGCAACGGTGCCAATGAGTTTCGCCGCTTCGTCGGGGTGCAGGCTGTCGGTCACGGGTATGCGGCTGTCGGCCGGGTCTGTGCGACCGCCCGGAAAGACGAATTTTCCCGGCATGAAGGCGTGGCTGGCGTGCCGCCGGCCCATGAGCACGAAGACATCGTTGCCCTTTCGGTCGAGCAGCATCAGGGTCGCGGCGTCGCGCGGCCTTTTCGGGCCCGCGCCGAGCGCGAAGTCCCGACCTTCGGCTTTGTCCACTTGTGCTTTCGTCATTCCGTCCATGAAATCCCCTTTAGGACAATCTGCAGCCAGACGGAATTATTCCAAAGGACTGAGCATTGCTCCAGAAGTCGAATTTCAGGCCTCGGGGTGAGATTCGATGTAGTCTTCTTCTTCGCCGAACCCGTGCATATAGAGCGCCCATTGCAGTCCGACGACAGCGCCCTTGACCGGTCGCAGCAGGGCAAGCGCCATGATGATCGTCAAAGGCACCCAGATGGCCAGATGCTGCCAGGTTGAAAGCGTGCTCGTGGCCTCCACGCCCATGAAGGCGCCGACGATGATGTGGCCGACAATGACGACGACGAGATAGGCCGGCAGGTCGTCGGCACGGTGATGAAACATTTCCTCCCCGCAATGCGCGCATCTGTCCACCGGCTTGAGGAATGATTCGAACAGCTTGCCTTCCCCGCAATGCGGGCAGCGGCACAGAAGACCACGCTTGATCGCCGTCCAGAGCGGTCGCGCCGGACGATCCACCTGGTGCGCCCCACCGAAAACCTGCTGTTCCATCAACGTCTCCTGTTGCGGGCCGGTCCGCGCGACTGTTGTGATGCGCGGCCCCGCGGTCTTTGCGCCTTGGCCTTGTGGAAGGACCTTTTTGACCCCGGCAAAGGTTTCGGGTCGGTCAGCATTTCGAAGCGCATGGCGCCTGCCAAGGGTGCTACCTCGATGAGGCGAACTTCAACCCGGTCTGCCAGCTGATAGCCTTTTCCGGTGCGATCTCCAAAAAGCGCTCGGGCAGCCTCGTCGTAGATATAGTAGTCGCCATCCAAAGATGACACCGGTATGAAACCATCTGCGCCGAACTGCGGCAATTGGACAAATAGCCCCGCCTTGGTGACGCCGGAGATACGGGCGTCGAACGTTTCGTTGATCTGGCCGGAAAGATAGCCGGCAATCAGCCGGTCGACAGTGTCGCGTTCGGCGGCCATGGCGCGGCGCTCGGTCGCCGAGATCAGCGCCGAAATATCCTCAAGCCGCTCTTCTTCGCCGCGCGAAATACCGTCGGCGCCGAGCCCCAGCGCGCCAATCAAGGCACGGTGGACGATAAGGTCGGCGTAGCGGCGGATCGGCGAGGTGAAATGCGCATAGCGCCGCAGATTGAGGCCGAAATGGCCAAGGTTTTCAGGTGAGTACAGCGCCTGGCTCTGGGAACGCAACACGACCTCGTTGACCAGCGCCTCGTTCTCGGCGCCTCTCACCTGGTCGAGTATCTGGTTGAACTGCGCCGGTTTCATCTGTGCGCCGCGCGCCAGCGACAGGCCCAGCGTGGCCAGGAATTCGCGCAGCGATTCCTGCTTTACCAATGAGGGCGCATCATGGGTGCGATAGACCAGGCTCTGCTTCTTGGCTTCCAATGTCTCGGCGGCCGCGACATTGGCCTGGATCATGAATTCTTCGATCAGCTTGTGGGCGTCGAGCCGGTCCGGCACGATGACCCGGTCGACCGTACCGTCGGGCTTCAGCAGAATCTTACGCTCGGGCAGGTCCAGTTCCAGCGGCTGGCGCGAATCGCGGCCCCGCTTCAAGACGCCATAGGCGGCCCACAGCGGCTTCAGGATCGGCTCGAGTATCGGACCGGTCGTGTCGTCCGTCACGCCGTCAATTGCTGCCTGTGCCTGGCTGTAGGCGAGGCGGGCGGCTGACCGCATCATGATGCGGTGGAAGGAGTGGCGGATCTTGCGTCCTTCGGCGGAAAAGACCATGCGCACGGCAAGTGCAGGCCGATCGACCTTCTCCTTCAGCGAGCAGAGGTCGTTGGAGATGCGTTCCGGCAGCATCGGCACGACGCGGTCGGGGAAATAGACCGAATTGCCGCGCTTCAGGGCTTCGCGATCGAGTGCCGTGCCGGAGCGGATATAGGCGGCGACATCGGCGATGGCGACAATGGCAATGACACCGCCGGGGTTGCTTTCGTCCGTGTCGGGTTCGGCGAAAACCGCGTCGTCATGATCCTTGGCATCAGCCGGATCGATGGTGATCAGCGGCACTTCGCGCCAGTCATCGCGGCCTGAAAGCGTCGCCGGTTTCACGGCTTCGGCTTCGGCCAGTACTTCGGACGGGAAGATATGCGGGATCTCGTGCGCGTGGATGGCGATCATCGAGACCGCCTTTTCGCTGGTCAGCGAACCGACGACATTCAGAACCTTGGCACGCAGCAGCCCGTAGCGCGTGGCGCGCTGCGGCTCGACCTCAACCAGATCGCCATTCTGGGCGCCGTTCTGGTATTCCTTCTCGACGGTCAATTCCGGCTGCCGGCGCTCGACCGGTTCGATGCGGAACGTTCCGTCCTGAAGCACGCGGAAGACGCCGAGCACGGCGTCCTTGCGCTTCTCGAAAATCTTCATCACCCGTGCGGTGTAGGCCGGGCCGGTTTCGGCATGGGTCGAGAAGGTCTTTGCCAGCACGCGGTCGCCGATGCCTGCAGTCGGGCCGCTGCCGCGCGACATCTTGATGGACACCACCGTCGGCAGCGCGTCTTCCGGTTGATCGGTCGGGCGTCCGAGCAGGCCGCCATCGGCATCGCGCGCGAAAATGTCGAGCACGGCGACATGGGGCAGGGCGCCGGGGCGAACCAGCCGCTTGCGGTCCTTCTCCAGCGCACCCTCGTCCTGGAGATCGCGCAGCATGTCCTTCAGCCAGATGCGGTCTTCGCCCTTGAGCGAAAACGCCTTGGCGATCTCGCGCTTGCCGCTCTTGTCAGGATTGTTGGCGATGTAGCGCAGGATGTCGTCGCGCGTCGGACGAAAATCCTTGGATTTGTCTCCGGATGCAGACGGGCCAGGGGACCCGTCCTTGCCGATCGCGCCTTTGCGTCCGGAGATTTTCCTTGCCAAAGCGTGCTAGTCCTTTGTTTTCGCTGCCGGCTTCTTAGCTGGTGCTTTTTTTGCGGGCGCCTTCTTGGTCGCTGCGGCCTTGGCCCGTACCGGCTTCTTGCCGCCGCCCTTGGCTTCCTTCTCGGCAATCAATGCCAGGGCGTCCTCGACCGTCACGGTCATCGGATCCTTGCCCTTAGGCAGCGTCGCGTTGATCTTGCCGAAATTGACGTAAGGCCCGTATTTACCGTCGCGCACGGTGATTGCGCCGCCGTCCGGATGCTCGCCGAGCTCCTTGAGCGCGGCAGGTGTGCCGCCATTGCGGCCGCCCTTACCCTTCGACTGCTTTTCGGCAATCACCGAAACGGCGCGGTTGAGGCCGATCGAGAACACGTCCTCGATGCTTTCCAGATTGGCATAAGTGCCGTCATGAAGCACGAAGGGACCGTAGCGCCCAAGCCCCGCCGAGATCATCTTGCCGCTTTCGGGATGTTTTCCGACATCGCGCGGCAGAGCCAGCAGCGCCAGCGCCTTTTCGTGGTCGATGCTTGCCGGCGTCCAGCCCTTCGGTAGGCTGGAACGTTTGGCTTCCTTGCCTTCGCCACGCTGGATATACGGGCCGAAGCGGCCGCTGCGCAGCGTGATCTCTTCGGATGTGTAAGGGTCTGTGCCCAGCACCCTGTTGCCGTCTTCACCGCCGGCAGATTCGCCATCGCCATTGACGGCGTCGCCAAGCTGGCGCGTGAAACCGCATTCGGGATAGTTCGAGCAGCCGACGAAGGCGCCATATTTGCCGAGCTTCAGCGACAGGTTGCCGGTGCCGCATTTCGGGCAGATGCGCGGATTGGAACCGTCCTCGCGCGCCGGGAACACCAGCGGCGCAAGTTCTTCGTTCAGCGCGTCGAGCACGTCGGTGACGCGCAGTTCCTTGATGTCGTCGACGGAGGCCGAAAAGTCCTTCCAGAAGTCGCGCAGCACGTCCTTCCACGCGAGCTTGCCGTCGGAAATCTCGTCGAGCTTTTCCTCGAGTGCCGCGGTGAAATCATACTCGACATATTTTTCGAAGAAGCTTTCCAGGAAGGCCGACAACAGCCGTCCCTTGGATTGCGGGATCAGCCGGCGCTTATCGATGGTGACGTATTCGCGGTCTTCGAGCGTCTTCAGGATCGCCGTGTAGGTGGAAGGACGGCCGATGCCGAGCTCTTCCATCTTCTTGATCAGCGAGGCTTCCGAATAGCGCGGCGGCGGTTCGGTCGAATGCTGCGTGGCGAGAATGGCATCACGGTCGAGCGCTTCACCGGCGCGGATTTCCGGCAGACGCTTGTTTTCCTCGTCCTCCGAATCCTCGTCCTTCTGGTCGGTATAGGCGGCGATGAAGCCGTCGAAGCGGATGACCGAGCCGACGGCGCGCAAGGCGGCGATGCGGCTGCCATTGGTCGCCTCGATCTCGGCCGTCGTGCGTTCGATCTCGGCCGGCTGCATCTGGCTGGCGATCGCGCGCTTCCAGATCATGTCGTACAGCCTGAACTGGTCGGCATCGAGATACTGGCGCACGGAGTTCGGCGTGCGCATGAAGTCGGTCGGGCGGATCGCTTCGTGGGCTTCCTGAGCGTTCTTGGCCTTGACGGAATAGAAGCGCGGCTTCTCCGGCAGGTATTTGTCGCCGAATTCCTTGACGATGGCCTCACGTGCTTGCGTCACCGCTTCGGGCGCCATCTGCACGCCGTCGGTTCGCATATAGGTGATCAGGCCGGCCGTCTCGCCGCCGATGTCCATGCCTTCATAGAGACGCTGTGCAACCTGCATGGTGCGCACCGCCGAAAAGCCGAGGCGCGACGATGCCGCCTGCTGCAGCGTCGATGTCGTGAAGGGCGGGCCGGGATTGCGCTTGGTCGGCTTGGCCTCGACCGTCAATGCCTTGAAGCTCGCGCCTTCCAGCATCGCCTTGATATCTTCGGCCTGGGCCTGCGAGGAAATATCAAGCTTCTGCAGCTTCTTGCCTTCGAACGCAGTGAGCCGCGCCTCGAACTTGTCGTTGCGCGGCGTGCCGAGCATGGCGGCGATCTGCCAGTATTCCTCGCGGATGAAGCGCTCGATCTCGGCTTCGCGGTCGCTGACCAGACGAAGCGCCACAGACTGCACGCGGCCTGCCGAGCGAGCCCCGGGCAGTTTGCGCCACAGAACCGGCGAAAGGGTGAAGCCGACGAGATAGTCGAGTGCACGGCGCGCCAGATAGGCATCGACCAGCGGCGCGTCGATCTGGCGTGGATTGGCCATGGCCTCCAGCACCGACTGCTTGGTGATGGCGTTGAAGACGACGCGGCTGACAGGCTTGTCCTTCAATGCGCGCTTCTGCTTCAGCACCTCCAGAACGTGCCAGGAGATCGCTTCACCCTCGCGATCAGGGTCGGTCGCCAGGATCAGGCCATCGGCGGCTTTCACCGCATTGGCGATTTCGGTCAACCGCTTGGCCGAAGGACCGTCGACCGCCCAGGACATGGCGAAATCTTCGTCGGGCTTTACCGATCCGTCCTTGGCCGGAAGATCGCGGACATGGCCATAGGAAGCCAGAACCTTGTAGTTCCGACCGAGGTATTTGTTGATTGTTTTCGCTTTAGCCGGCGATTCGACGACGACAACGTCCATGAGGGCTCGTATTTCCAGAGTGGCGCCCAAATCAAGCTGCGGCGCACGACAGATATTTTCAATTGGCTCGTCACATGGCTGCCGTTTGCCGTCCGGTCAAGGGGCGGGTGGCAAAATCGGCCTTATTGCGAGTTGTACAACTCCTGCAAGATGTATCGCATGGGTTGCAATTTAAGATAGCTGTAATATATTTGATGTTACCAGGGGTTGCATCGTTCCAAGAGTTTTGTAAGTCGCAAACATTCAGCTCCGCGAAGTACGCTTCGCGCGATACCAGGAGTATTGCCGATGGGTCATGTCTTTACAACACGACGCACCGATACGCTGGATTACATGCAATCGATGCTCGGCCAGCTTCGTACCATGGCCGAGTCGGAACGCTGCGATATGCTCGCCTACCTGATCGAAATGGCCTATGTCGAAACCAGCGACATCATACGCGGCGAACGCCCGTCACGGGTCCAGCAGGACAAGAGACACCGAGCCACCTGAGTGACGCTCCAGCCGGCCGGCCAGATCAAGCTCAAGAAGAATCATGAAAACCTTGGCCGGGTGCAGCCCGGTATGGCGAATGATTTCGTCCACGCCGACCGGCACGGGTCCCAGCGCTTCGACGACGCGGGCGCGGTCGTCGTCCAGCGGTGGCGGCGTCGCGGAAAAATCCGGCGGTTCGTCGAATTCGGGTGGCAGCGGCAATGGGGCGCCAATCAGAGGCGCAATCGCCGAGATGATGTCGTTGACCTCCGTCACAAGGGTCGCGCCGTCCTTGAGAAGGCCGTTGGTGCCGGCCGCACGAGGATCGAGCGGCGAACCGGGCACTGCGAAGACCAGCCGGCCCATTTCGCCGGCGAGGCGCGCGCTGATCAGCGAGCCGGAGCGCTTGGCCGCTTCCACCACCACCAGTCCGAGCGCCATACCGGCGACGATCCGGTTGCGGCGAGGAAAATCCTGCGCGCGTGGCTCCCAGCCGAACGGCATTTCGGAAACCACCGCGCCGCCATTTTGCGCGATCTCCTCGCAGAGCCCGATGTTTTCAGGCGGGTAGGGACGATCCAGCCCGCCGGCGAGCACGCCGACCGTACCGGTGGCGAGGCCGCCTTGATGCGCCGCCGTGTCGATGCCGCGGGCAAGGCCGGAGATGATCGAGTAACCCTCGCGGCCGAGCCCGTCGGCCAGCATGCGCGCCATCTTGATTCCGGCCAGCGAAGCGTTGCGCGCGCCAACAATTGCGATCGGCGTCAGTCCGAACACCGCACCTGTGCCCTTGACCGCGAGCAGTGGCGGCGGGTTGTCCATGCGGCGCAGAACAGGTGGATAGTCGGCTTCGCCGATGCCGACGAACCGCGCACCGTGCTTTCGCGCAACGTCCATTTCCGCTTCCGCCTGAGCGATGGAAGGGATGCGCGCGATGCGGTTTGCACCGCCCGACATCATCAGTTCCGGCAGCATTTCTATGGCTGTCTCGGCCGAACCAAAACGATTGATCAGGTCGCGAAAAGTCGCCGGACCGACATTCGGCGTGCGGATGAGCCGTAGCCAGTTGAGCCGTTGCCGGTCGCTGAGGCGGGGACCGGCTGCGACATTCATCCCTTGGCTCCGATGCGTGATTCGGTTCCGGCAAGCAGCCGGGAGATATTTGCCCGGTGTTTTACGATGACGATCAGGCTCATGACCGTGAACAATGCCGCCACGGCATGAGCGCCGAAGAAATAAAGCGCGATCGGCACTGCGATCGCCGCAATGAGTGCGGCCAGCGACGAGTAGCGCGTGACAAAGGCGATCAGCAGCCAGACGACAGCAAAGACCAGCGCGGCCTTCCAGGCGAGGCCGATCAGTACGCCGAGATAGGTCGCCACGCCCTTGCCGCCCTTTAAACCAAGCCAGACCGGAAAGAGGTGGCCGAGAAAAGCGCCTAAGCCGGCAACCAATGCCGCTTCCGGCGCATAAAGGCCGGCGATGAGAACCGCAGCCGTGCCCTTGAGGGCATCGAGAACGAGGGTGAGGGCGGCGAGTTTCTTGTTGCCGGTGCGCAGAACATTGGTCGCGCCGATATTGCCGGAGCCGATCTTGCGAACGTCGCCAAGTCCGGCAGCGCGCGTGATCAAAAGGCCGAAGGGGATCGAGCCGAGCAGATAGCCGAAGACAAGTGCTGCAATGAGATAGGACAGCGGTAGCTGCCACGATGACAGATCAGCCATTGTTTCCCCTCCAAGCCGGAGCGCATGCGTTGTTGTGTTCCGGCTCTAACCCGTAAACACTGTGCGGCCCGAAACCATTGTTTGCAAGACCCTGCCTTGCAGGCGAGCGCCTTCGAAGCAGGTGTTTTTCGAGCGCGAGCGGATGGCATCCTCACGCACGATCCATGGCTCGTCGAGATCGACGAGGACCAGATCGGCTGCCGCTCCCGGTTTCAGCGTACCGCCTGGCAGGCCGAACAGTTTTGCCGGTGCGGTCGAAAGCACCTCGATCACGCGCAACAGCGGCAGATCCTCGTTATGATAGAGGCGAAGTGCGGCACCCAGCAGCGTTTCCAGCCCGATCGCGCCGTCGGCGGCGTCGGCGAAAGGCAGGCGCTTGGTGTCCACGTCCTGCGGATCGTGCGAGGAAACGACGATATCGATGGTGCCGTCTCTTAGGGCTTCGATCATCGCCAGCCGGTCGTCCTCGGTGCGCAGCGGCGGCGACAGGCGGAAGAAGGTGCGGTATTCGCCAACATCGTTCTCGTTGAGCGACAGGTGGTTGATCGAGACGCCGGCGGTGACCTTGGCGCCGTCGGCCTTGGCCCGGGTGATCGCATTCGCCGACATCGCCGTGGAAATCTTGGCGGCGTGGTAGTTGCCGCGCGTCAGCCGCGCCAGCATCAGGTCGCGCTCCAGCGGGATCGCCTCGGCCTCGCGCGGAATGCCGGAAAGACCGAGCCAGCTCGCATAGAGCCCCTCGTTCATAACGCCGGAGCCGGCGAGGTCCTTGTCCTGCGTCTCATGCACGATGGTCGCGCCGAAGTCGCGCGCATAGGTCAGCGCGCGGCGCATCGTCAGCGCGTTGGAAATCGTGTGCCGGCCATCGGTGAAGGCAACCGCGCCGGCTTCGCGCAGCAGGCCGAATTCGGTCATCTCGCGGCCTTCGAGACCCTTGGTGATGGCAGCCGCCGGAAAGACATTGACCGATGCCGTATCGCGCGCAGTTCGCAGCACGAATTCAACCAGTGCGACATTGTCGATAACCGGGTCGGTGTCCGGCATCATGATGACTGAAGTCACGCCACCTGCCGCAGCAGCCACGCTCGCCGACGCGATCGTCTCGCGGTGCTCGCCGCCGGGCTCGCCGATGAAGACGCGGCCGTCGACCAATCCGGGAATGATCGCCTTGCCGGCGCAATCGATGATCGTGGCACCTTCCGGCGCGCCCTGGTTCAGCGCTGATGCACCCGCTGCGGCAATCTTTTTGCCGTTGACGATGACCGTCCCGACCTCGTCCAGGCCGCGTGACGGATCGATGATGCGAGCACGCTGGAAAACGGTGACGCTCATGCCGATACCCCCTCGCGGTTGCGACGAGGATCTAGGAGTGCTTCCATCACCGCCATGCGCACGGCGACGCCCATCTCCACCTGTTCCTGGATGACGCTTTGCGGCCCGTCTGCAATCTCGGAAGCGATCTCGACGCCGCGATTCATCGGGCCGGGGTGCATGACCAGCGCATCTGGCTTTGCTGCCTTCAGCTTTTCCGCGTCGAGCCCGAAGTACCGGAAATATTCGCGCACCGAAGGCACGAAGGCGCCTTCCATGCGCTCGCGCTGCAGGCGCAGCATCATCACCACGTCGGCGTCTTTCAATCCCTCGGCCATTTTCGCGCAGACTTCCACGCCCATCTGCGCGATGCCGGACGGCAGCAGCGTGGATGGGGCGACGACGCGCACTCGCGCACCGAGCGCATTGAGGAGAAGAATATTGGAGCGCGCGACGCGCGAGTGAAGAATGTCACCGCAGATCGCCACCGTCAGCCGGGAGAGGTTGCCCTTGGCGCGGCGGATGGTCAGCGCATCGAGTAGCGCCTGTGTCGGGTGCTCGTGAGCGCCATCGCCTGCATTCACCACGGAGCAGCCGACCTTCTGCGCCAGAAGGGCGGCAGCACCGGCCGAAGCATGGCGGATAATGAGGATATCCGGCCGCATCGCATTCAGCGTCATCGCCGTGTCGATCAGCGTTTCGCCCTTCTTCACCGAAGAGCTTGCCACCGACATGTTCATGACATCGGCGCCGAGGCGCTTGCCGGCCAGTTCGAAGGACGACTGCGTTCGCGTCGACGCTTCATAGAAGAGATTGATCTGCGTTCGGCCGCGCAGCGTCGATGTCTTCTTCTCATGTCGTCGGGAAATCGCCACGGCGGCGTCGGCGCGATCGAGCAAAAGCTCTATGTCGACGGGAGACAGGTCCCGTATGCCGAGCAGGTGGCGGTGCGGATAAAGGGGCAGGGACGAAGCTTCTGTCATCTCAAGGCCGTGCTATAGGCGCGCACAAAAGCGGCTGCAAGCCGTCGTTGTGGGTTGGCGCGATTTCTCCCGGGATTTTAATCGCGCGGCTACCAATCCTTGCGTTATAAAACCGTCCAACCTGCTTCGGATTCGCATGGCGCGCCGAAGAATATGTAAGGAAAGCGTGTGACCGACGAGGTAACGAACCAGCCCCCGCCGTTGACCGGAAGCAATGCCTGGCGGGGCGATCCCTTGCTGGTACAGCTTGCCGAACATTTTTCGGAGCCGGTCCGCAAGGATCTGGATGGTCTCGGCCGTTTCGTTCTGAGCTCCGAAGCGCAGGATCTCGCCCGCCTCGCCAACACCGAAACCCCGAAGCTCAAGACACATGACCGGCAGGGCCGGCGCATCGATCAGGTCGAATTCCATCCCGCCTATCACGCGCTGCTGCGCCGCTCGGTCGCCATTGGTTTGCACTCTTCGGTCTGGGAAAACGGCGCCAACGAAACCGGCAAGCGCCATCAGGTCCGCGCAGCGCGATTCTATCTGACGTCCGAGCTGGAGTCCGGTCATCTCTGCCCGATCACGATGACCAACGCCTCGCTCGCCGCGTTGATGGCCAGTCCGAAACTGTTTCGCGAATGGGCGCCGCGCGTCACCACACGCAAATATGATCAGGCCCAAAAGCCACCGGTCGAAAAGACCGGGCTGACGCTCGGCATGGGCATGACCGAGAAGCAGGGCGGCACGGATGTGCGCGCCAACACCACCAAGGCCGAACGCGTCGGCAGCGGGTTTTACCGCCTGACCGGCCACAAATGGTTCATGTCCGCGCCGATGTCCGATGCCTTTCTGGTGCTCGGGCAAGTGCGCGAGGGTCTGTCGTGCTTCCTCGTGCCGCGCATCCTCGGTGATGGCACCGGCAACGGATTTCGCTTCCAGCGGCTGAAGGACAAGCTCGGCAATCGCTCCAACGCGTCTTCGGAAGTCGAGTTCGTCAATTCCATCGGCGAGATGGTTGGCGAGCCGGGCGAAGGCGTAAAAACCATCATGGACATGGTCACGCTGACGCGTCTCGACTGTGCCGTCGCATCGTCCGGCATCATGCGGGCGGGTCTGGCCGAAGCCGTTCATCATGCCCGCCACCGCCAGGTATTCGGCTCCAGCCTGATCGAGCAGCCGCTGATGCAGCGCGTTCTGGCCGATATGGCGCTGGATGTCGCCGGCGCCACGGCGCTGTCGTTCCGGCTGGCGCGTTCGTTTGACGAGGCCGCCAGCGACCGCGGGGAGGCCGCCTTTGCACGCGCCATGACGCCGGTGGTCAAATATTGGGTCTGCAAGATCGCACCAGCATTGCTTTACGAAGCGATGGAGTGCCTTGGCGGCAATGGCTATGTCGAGGAGGCCCCGCTGGCGCGTTACTATCGCGAGGTGCCGGTAAACGCGATCTGGGAAGGCTCCGGTAACGTTATGGCGCTCGACGTGCTGCGTGTGCTCGGCCGCGCCCCGGGCCTGTTCGATGATGTGCTTGCCGGTATAGAGCGCGACCTCGGCGCTGGCGGACCCGGCACCATCGGCGTTTTGCGTGCCGCGATGCAGGTTGCGGCGTCGGACGAAGGTTCGGCGCGCATCCTGACGGAACAGCTTGCACTGTCAGCCGCAGCCGCCGAGCTGAAGCGGATGGGAGCGGGGCGCATTGCCGACGCCTTCATCGAAACCCGGCTTGCCGGCCAGTGGCGCGGAACATACGGCATGCTCGACGCGCGCCACGATGCCCGCATGATCGTTGATACGCTCTATCCCGCCAACTGAGCCGTAATCGCCAGAACGGCCGGTATGGTGAAGAACGAGACGATCGTCTGCAATGTGGTGACGGCGGCGTAGAGTTCCGCGTCGCCGCCGAGTTGCCGCGCCAGCAGATAGCCGTTCATGGCAGTCGGAACCGCCGCGCAAAGTACGAGGTAGCTGAGCTGCAACCCGCAGATGCCGAAGGCAAGACCCGCGCCGACAAGCAATATTGGGAACACAACCAGTTTGAGCACCAGCGGCAGGATCAATGCCAGGCGCGGTTGCCAGAGATCGCTGACACGAAGCGCAGCACCCACCGCGAGAAGTCCCATTCCGAGTGCTGCGTTGGCGATCAGGCCGAGTGACTGATTGAGCGGCCCGTAGAGTTGAAAAGGCAATTGCCTGAGCAGGATGGCGGCAAGCGAACCGATAATCATCGGGTTGGTCACGATGCCGCGGCCAATGCGCGGCCAGTTAATGGAATGGTCGGCAAACCGCGTAACGGTAAAAACCGTGGTCAGGTTGATCGGAATGATGATGACGGCCATGACCAGGGCCACCACCGCCATGCCGGCAGGCGGGAATATCTTCTGGGCGATCGCCAGTGCGATGAAGCTGTTCCAGCGCACCGCCGTCTGGAAGATCGAGGAGAACTCGTTTTTGCGAACAAGGCCGGTGGATTTCAGGAGAGGCCACAGCGCCAGCGTGATGGCGATCATTGCAACCAATGCCATCAGCAACGCGGCCATCATCGCATCGAGCTGAAGCCCGCTGAAATCGGCATTGTAGATCGTGACGAACAGCAGGGCCGGATAGAGAAACCAGAAGCCGATCTGATCCAGGCCGATCCATGCCGACGAATCGATCAGCGGCATGCGACGCAGGAGATTACCGCCGATGATGAGCAGGAAAATCGGCAGGATGCTTTCGAAGATCGGGAGCATGAACGCTTCAGGTTGAAGGCGAGGGCGGGGCGGCAAACGATGGACGGTTCTATAAAGCCAATGTCTTGCCGTTATCAACAGCGCGCGTCTGCCTGTTAACCTTAACAAATGGTTTCCGTTGCGACGAAAATGCTCCGGCCCCACTGTGCACGGAGACCAAAAGGATTCCCATGCGCCATCTCCTCGGCTCCTTCTTGACCTTCCATTGGGCAGCGGCCTTCGCGCTGCTGGCGATGGTCTGCGTCTTCGGAAGCGCCGGCGGTGCTTCGAATGCGCTCGATATCCTCGGAATATCCTTGCCGGAGGGAAACGCATTCACTGTCGGTTCGTCTTCCAGCGTCTTCCTCTCGGTGACTTTTGCACTCGTGGCAGCCCTGTTCCTCTGGGCATTTCTGACGCTGTTCCTGTGCGAACCCTCGGATCAGGGCGATCCGGACGAAGTGACCCGCGTGGCCTTCGCCGCCGCCGCAGGCGTCCTGTCCTTGATGCTGGTTCTGGGGGTTATGCGCGCGGATGCCGGCATCTTTCCGGTAATCGCTGCCGTGCTTGCGGCGATTACCACGTCCTATCTCGCCATACAGGCCGAGCGCTGGGCGGCATTGCTGACGGCTTCACCCGAAGAGGAAGACGCCCAGGAAGTGGCGCGGTCTATGGCGATGGGAGCAGCCCACGGAGCCATGCTGTCGCGCATTTCCGGCCGATCCGACCCGCGAGGGAACGCCTGATGCGTTATGTCCTCGCGCTTTGGGCTCTGCCGCTCATACTGTTCTGGGGCTGGTTCGGCCTGTCATTTTACAACATCAATTTCGGCTATGTCATGCTGACCAGGCAGGTTCATGATCTTGTCTTCCAGCTCTATGGCGACACGCTCGGCATCGATCCGACCATCATCCCCGGCATGGTTGCCAAGGCCTGCATCATCGACACGCTTATCGTGCTTGCCATCTACGCCTTCCGCCGCCGTCGCCAGATAGGTGCATGGCTGAAAACGCAACGCGAACGTTATCTTGGCGAACCCTCTTCACCGAGCGCGTGAATTCGGTCCAGAACGCCTTGCAGGATGAAGGCGGCCGCAGCCGAATCGATCTTCGTCTTCCGTTTTGCCCGCGACATGTCCATTTCGATCAGGCTGCGCTCGGCCGCGACCGTCGATAGCCGCTCGTCCCAGAAAGCAAAGGGCAGGTCGGTCATGCGCGCTATGTTGCGCACGAAGGCGCGTGACGCCTGGGCGCGAGGCCCCTCGCTGCCGTCCATGTTGATCGGCAGGCCGATCACCACCGCACCGGTGTTTTCCTTCGTCAGCAGATCGATGAGGCTCGCGGCATCGACTGAAAACTTCTTGCGGATGATGACCGGGCGCGGGTGAGCAAAGGACAGGCCGCGATCAGACACGGCAACGCCGATCGTCTTGTCGCCGAGATCGAGCCCGGCAAGCGTCCTGCCATTGGCCAATAGGGCCGGCAGGTCTTCGATCACGACAATGTTCAATGGCTCGCCGCTTTCCTTTTGACATGAATGCGCTGCCTTCTATCTTCCCGGCAAGAGAAAATCGAGGAGACGACGTTCATGAAAATAACCTGGTATGGCCAATCCGCATTTCGCGTCGAAGCAGGCGGCGCAAAGATCCTGATCGATCCGTTCCTCAGCCAGAATCCGTCCTGGGGCAAGGGATGGGAAGGGCCAGCCGAAGGTATAACCCATTTGCTCCTCACGCATGGCCACAACGACCATGTCGGCGATTCGGTCGAAATCCTGAAGAAGACCGGCGCGCAACTCGTCGCCAATTTCGAGATCTGCATGTATCTCGTCGGCAAGGGTGCCAGCGGCGACAAGATCAATCCCGGTAATCTTGGCGGCACTGTCGATTGCGGCGGCTTCACGACGACCTTCGTCCAGGCACTGCATTCCTCGTCCTTCGGTGGGGAAGGCGGATCGAACGTCTATCTCGGCAATCCCGGCGGTCTCGTCCTGCACTTCCCCGACGACCGCACACTCTACCACATGGGCGATACCGACATTTTCTCCGACATGGCGCTGATCAATGAGCTTCACGAGCCGAAGATCGGCCTGGTGCCGGTCGGCGACCGCTATACCATGGGCGGCGCGGTTGCGGCCTTGGCATGCCAGCGCTTCTTCAAGTTCGAGACGGTCATACCTTGCCACTACGCGACATTCCCGATGCTGGACCAAACGGCGGAAAAATTCGTCGACGGCATGGAAGGCTCGGGCGTCGATGTCATCGTGCCGAAGGTCGGCGAAAGCAGGGACATTTAGCCGCCCGAAGGCGATGGCGCGGACATGCTTGTTGCGCACCGCGCTTGGCGCCGCTATAGCCCGGACATGATTAGCAGCCCGGATTTCCGGAGAGTTTTTGATGTCCGTCGATAAAGCCACCGTCAAGCGCGTCGCCCATCTTGCCCGCATCGCCGTCACCGAGGAAGACGCCGAGCGCATGACCGGCGAGTTGAATGCCATTCTCGGCTTTGTCGAGCAATTGAACGAGGTCGATGTTTCCGGCGTCGAGTCGATGACCTCGGTGACGCCGATGGCAATGCGCAAGCGCGAAGACATCGTCACCGACGGCAACAAGGCGGCCGATATCGTCGCCAACGCGCCGGCAACCGACGAAAACTTCTTCCTTGTCCCGAAGGTCGTGGAGTAACACCACGATGACGGTAACGATTGCCATCGAGACACCGTTGCAGGACGATGTGCGCGCCATGGTGGCGGATCTCAACGCCCACATGATCCCGCTGACGCCGCGGGAGTTCCAGTTCCAGCTGACCGTCGAGCAGATGGCCGAGCCGACCGTGACGGTGCTTGTGGCGCGTAATGAAGCCGGTCGCCAGGTCGGCATGGCTTCCCTCAAGGATCATGGCGACCGTCTGGGTGAAGTGAAGCGCATGTTCACACTGCCGGAAGTGCGCGGCCAGCGCGTTGGCGCAAAGCTTCTGCAGAGCATTGAATCGCTGGCGCGCGAAAAGGGAATTTCGCGGCTCGTGCTGGAGACGGGCGAAGCGCCTGGCTTCGAGCCGGCCTGGCGCGTCTATGAACGTGGCGGGTTCCAAGTCTGCGGTGCGGTTCTCGACTATCCCGATTCCGGCTATTCCCGTTTTTACGAAAAGAACCTTGCCTGATGAGCGACCTTACCAAACTGACCATTTCCGAAGCCCGCGAGAAACTTCGCTCGAAGGATATCTCCTCCGTCGAACTGACCGACGCCTATCTCGGCGCGATCGACGCCGCCAACCAGACTTTCAACGCCTATGTCGCGGTCACGCATGACAAGGCGCGCGACATGGCCAAGGCGTCGGACGACAAGCTGGCCAAAGGTGAGGGTGGGGCGCTTGAGGGTATTCCGCTCGGCATCAAGGACCTGTTCGGCACCGAGGGTGTGCACACACAGGCCTGCAGCCATGTGCTCGACGGCTTCAAGCCGCGCTATGAATCGACCGTGACGGCCAATCTCTGGGCCGACGGTGCGGTCATGCTCGGCAAGCTCAACATGGATGAGTTCGCCATGGGCTCGTCCAACGAGACCTCCTATTACGGTCCGGTCGTCAATCCGTGGCGGCGTTCGCGCGTCGATACGGTGGTCATGCCGACGACGCATCAGGGCGATGGCGGGTTCGTTTCCGCGGGCGGCGCGCGTAGCGCCCGCTCGCTCGACAACGCCCAGCTGGTGCCCGGCGGTTCATCCGGCGGCTCAGCCGCTGCCGTCTCGTCCTGGCTCTGCGCCGGCGCGACCGCGACCGACACCGGCGGCTCGATCCGCCAGCCTGCGGCTTTCACCGGCACGGTTGGCATCAAGCCGACCTATGGCCGCGTTTCGCGCTGGGGCGTCGTTGCCTTTGCCTCCTCGCTCGATCAGGCCGGTCCGATCACGCGCGACGTGCGCGATGCCGCGATCATGCTCAAATCCATGGCCTCGGTCGATCCGAAGGACACGACCTCCGTCGATCTGCCGGTGCCGGACTATGAGGCCGCGATCGGCCGCCCGATAAAGGGCATGAAGATCGGCATTCCGAAGGAATATCGCGTCGAAGGCATGCCGGAAGACATCGAGGCGCTTTGGCAGAAGGGCATTGCCTGGCTGAAGGACGCTGGCGCCGAGATCGTCGACATCTCGCTGCCGCACACGAAATACGCGCTGCCGGCCTACTACATAGTCGCGCCGGCGGAAGCCTCGTCCAACCTCGCGCGCTACGATGGTGTTCGCTATGGCCTGCGCGTGCCGGGCAAGGACATCACCGACATGTATGAGCAGACTCGCGCCGCCGGTTTCGGCCGCGAGGTCAAGCGCCGCATCATGATCGGCACCTATGTGCTCTCGGCCGGCTATTACGATGCCTATTACCTGCAGGCGCAGAAAGTCCGCACGCTGATCAAGAAGGACTTTGAAGATGTCTTCGCCGCCGGCGTCGATGTCATCCTGACGCCGGCAACGCCGGCGGCGGCCTTCGGCATCGCCGATCAGGACATGGCAAACGATCCGGTGAAAATGTACATGCAGGACATCTTCACTGTCGCCGTGAATATGGCCGGTCTGCCCGGCATCGCTGTTCCAGCCGGGCTCGACGCGCACGGCCTGCCGCTCGGCCTCCAGCTTATCGGCCGGCCCTTCGACGAGGAAACGCTGTTCCAGACCGCCCATGTCATCGAGCAGGCAGCGGGACGGTTCGAGCCGGAGAAGTGGTGGTAGAGATTGTTCCGCCATCCTTTTGAAAAGGTGACGGGATGTTCTTTGTAGTCTCCAAAGTCTTCTGGTTTTTCATCCAGCCGCTGAACCTCGCGATCTTCCTGCTTCTGGCAGGCGTGATCGGCTTGTTTTTCGGTTGGCGCCGCTTGTCGGTTGCCGGCTGCGTCAGCGCTTTCCTGATCCTCGGGCTGGCGACGTGGACGTCGCTCGGCGCGATGCTGATGAACCCGCTGGAAGAGCGCTTTCAGCGCCCAAGCCTGCCGGAAAAGGTCGATGGCATCGTCGTGCTTGGCGGCGGCCTTGAAGGCGCGATCAATCTGGCGCGTGGCGGATACGAGATGAACAGCGCCGGCGATCGCTTTGTCGAGGCAGCGGTGCTGGCACGACGTTTTCCGGATGCGAAGATCGTGATCTCCGGCGGCGTCGGCACGTTGGTTCTGGAAGGCGAGGGCGATGCCGATACCGCGCCTCGGCTACTGTCGGCGCTCGGCGTCGCGCCCGAGCGCATGGTGCTCGAAAACCAGTCGCGCAACACTTACGAAAACGCGGTCTTCACCAAGCGGCTGGTGACGCCAAAGCCCGGCGAGACATGGCTTCTGGTCACATCGGCTTTCCATATGCCGCGATCGATGGCGTTGTTTCGCAAGGCTGATTTTTCGGTCCTGCCCTGGCCGGTGGACTATCGCACTTCTGGTGAAGAGGGTGTTGGCTTCTTCCGCGACAACCCGCAGGATTCGCTTCAGAACACGACGATGGCGATCCGCGAATGGATCGGGCTGTTCGCCTACTGGTTCTCGGGGCGGATCGACTCGCCGTTTCCCGGCCCCGCATAATCCTGCGCTTCGACCATGACAGCCTCTCTTGCTGCCGAGAAGAACTGGCGGCGCAGAAGCACGGCGAACAGGATTATCGTCGTCAGCGCGAATACGATCGGATCGACGAACCAGCCGAGATAGCCGATCGAGAAGAAGATGCCGCGCAGGCCGGCGTTGAAATGCTTCCCGGCCAGAATGTTCATCCGCGCCGCGCGCCGGATTGCGGTCTCCATTTCGATTTCGTTGGCATGGCCGTCCCGGACCATCGGCACCGCCCCGATCAGGATCGAGCAGTAGTTGAACAGCCGGTACGACCAGCCGAATTTGAAGAACGAATAGGCCAGGATGACGATCAGCCCGAGCACCTTGATCTCAAAGATCGGTCGCGACGGAGCGCTGGAAAAAGGCAGGTCGGACAAAACCGTCAGCACATGATCCGATGCGCCGAGCAGCGCGAAGCAGCCACCGACCGCAATCAGCGAGCTTGAGGCGAAAAACGCGGTTCCCTGCTGGAGCCCGACCATGATGCTCGTGTCGATCATGCGCAATTCGCGCCGCGCCATCGTCTGCATCCAGGCTTCGCGCTGGGCATTCATCGCCCTGCTCAGCGAAACGCGACTGACCAGCTTGCCGTCGGCGGCAAGCGTGTGCACCACCCATGCAACCAGGAAGAAGGCCAGTGCGGCGAAATCCGCCGCCGTCAGGTGAAGAGAATCGAGCATGCAGCAAACATATCACGGCGATGTGATGCCGCGGAAAGCTCTGATCGAGATGACGGCTGCGACACAATCCCGTCACACAGCTTGCGAAAGCGTTTACGCGCAAAGCCGGATAAATCGTTGATTTTATTAAAATAGGAATGGCTGATGCATGGCAGATATGTGAAATCCGCCTTGCTTCTGCCTTTTTTGCAGTTGCGAACAGCAACACAAAAGCGTATCCAGCCATCCCACTGCGGGGTGGGAAGAAGCGGCGGGAAAGCCGTTCTCGCAAGATTTCACAGGATAGAAAAAGACATCATGGACGACAGCGTTCAGAAATCCTGCTGGGGCCTAACGGCCAAGGCAGTGATCGGCATTGCAGGCATCATCGTACTTTTCTGGCTGGTCAGCGGGGCCGAAGCGGCGGCAGTTCTCGCTGCAAGCTGACACCGGCAGACAAGTATCGAAATTTCAGAGAGGCGCGGTTTTCCGCGTCTCTTTTGTTTTGAAGGTGTCGTTGGCGAAGCAATCGAGGTCGGGAAGCGCCAAGCTTCGCCTGACAAAAGCGCCCAAACATCCATATATAGACGTGACAAGCGCAGCCCGCGCTTTGCAGTCCGTGGAGACCAGCCGCTCGTGTTCCTGTCGGTATTCGACCTCTTCAAGATTGGCATCGGTCCGTCCAGCTCGCACACGATGGGACCGATGACGGCTGCGGCCCGCTTTCTGGCGGAAATCCTGAGCGATGACTGGCCGCGTCCGGCCGGCGCGAAGGTCGATCGCGTTGCTGCCAGCCTGCACGGCTCGCTTGCCTATACCGGCGTCGGCCATGGCACCGACCGTGCCGTCATCCTCGGCCTTGCCGGCCAGATACCCACGACCGTAGACCCTGACCTTTCCGATGCGATCATCGAGAAAATCACGGCGGAGAAGCGCGTAGCACCACCCGGCCATCCGTCCTATCGCTTCGATCCGGCGAGCGATCTGGTGCTGGATAAGAAGACGCCATTGCTCGGCCATGCCAACGGCATGGCGTTCTATGCCTATGATGCCAACGACCGGCTGCTTCTGAAGCGCATCTATTATTCGATTGGCGGCGGCTTCGTCGTCTCCGAGGAAGAGCTTCAGCGCCTGAAATCGCGTGGCGACACGTCGACCGGCCCGAAAGTGCCATATCCGTTCAAGAATGCCGTCGAAATGCTGGCAATGGCGGGCAAGAGCGGCTTGTCGATTGCCGAGATGAAGCGCGTCAACGAGGAGACGCGCCAGTCTCGCGATGAGCTTGACTCAGGCCTGGATGCTATCTGGGGCGCTATGAAGAGCTGCATCGAGCGCGGCCTGTCGCAGGACGGCATCATGCCGGGTGGGTTGAAGGTGCGACGCCGTGCCCGCCAGCTTCATGACAAATTGCAGGAAGAATGGCGCCAGAACCGGCCAAACCCGCTTCTGGCCAATGACTGGCTGTCGATCTACGCCATGGCCGTCAACGAGGAGAACGCCGCCGGCGGCCGCGTCGTCACAGCACCCACCAATGGCGCTGCCGGCACGCTGCCTGCGGTGCTGCGCTACTGGCTGCATTTCCACCCCGAGGCCGATCAGGCGAGCATTCGCGATTTCCTGCTGACGGCTGCCGCCGTCGGCGGCATCATCAAGACCAACGCCTCGATCTCAGGCGCCGAAGTCGGCTGCCAAGGCGAGGTCGGCTCCGCTTCGGCCATGGCTGCAGCCGGGCTTTGCGCCGTCATGGGTGGCACGCCGGAGCAGGTCGAGAACGCCGCCGAAATCGCGCTTGAACATCATCTCGGCATGACCTGCGATCCTGTCGGCGGTCTTGTGCAGGTGCCTTGCATCGAACGCAACGCGCTGGGAGCGGTCAAGGCCGTGACGGCGGCGTCGCTGGCCATCAAGGGTGATGGCACGCACTTCGTGCCGCTCGATGCTGCAATCGAGACCATGCGCCAGACCGGCATGGACATGAACGAGCGCTACAAGGAAACCAGCCTGGGCGGCCTTGCCGTCAATGTGGTGGAGTGCTGAGAGCCAGCCGGGCTGTGGAGAACGGCGATTTGAATTGACGACGCCGATGTCGGCGCTAAACCATTGGCCATGGCTCTGAACCTCATAAAACTCTGCGTCGGCTGCGACAGCGTCGAGGATCTGGAAGAGTGGATCGCATTCCGGCTGGACGAGCGGCGGCGCAATGGCGAACCGGTCGAGCAGTATCATACGACCCGCATGATGCCGACGCGCGGCGCGGAACTCATTGACGGCGGTTCGCTCTATTGGGTCATCAAGAGCAACGTGCAGTGCCGGCAGCGGCTTCTGGAAATCCGGCCTTTCACCGATGAAGAGGGCATTTCGCGCTGCCATCTGGTGCTTGACCCTGCCGTTATCCGCACCGACTGGCAGCCGCGCCGGGCATTCCAGGGCTGGCGCTATCTCAAGGCGCCCGATGCCCCGGCCGATCTTGGTTCCGGCACTTCCGGCCTGATGGAAATGCCGCCGAAACTTCGCCGCGAACTGGCCGACCTCGGACTGCTTTGAGCGCACTCGCCGATAATTCCGAAGCGCCGGGCGCAATCGTCAAACCCGCTGACCACGATGCAGCGAGCTTCATCCGCAAGCACCTGCATGTCGTCGCGGTGCCTTTCGTACCCGAGATCAGGCTTTACACGGCGCATCCGGGCAGCGGGTTGCGGCGCCTTACCGAAACCGAAGGGGATGCAGACCCTTTACCCCCTTACTGGGCCTATCCCTGGGCAGGCGGATTGGTCTTGGCGCGATATTTCCTCGATCGACCCGAAATAGTGACAGGCCGGAGGGTGCTGGATCTCGGGGCAGGCTCCGGGCTGGTAGGCATTGCGGCGATGAAAGCCGGCGCAAGTGAGGTGATCGCCGCCGAAATCGACCGCAACGGCGTTGCCACCATCGGCCTGAACGCGGCGGAAAATGGTGTCTCGATCACGGCAATCGGAAGCGATCTCACACCTGGCCCGCCGCCCTTGGTTGATATTGTGGCCGTTGGCGACCTCTATTACGAAAGTCAACTTGCCGAGCGCGTCACCGCTTTTCTCGACCGATGCCTGGATGCCGGCATCGATGTCCTGATCGGCGATCCGGGGCGGGCGTATCTGCCTCGTTCTCGGTTGCGGCAGCTTGCCGAATATCGAGTACCGGATTTCGGCGTTGGCCGGGACGCCGACATACGCCCCAGCGCCGTTTTTGCTCTCGAGCCATGACGTCGCGCATCAAGCCGTTTTTACCCATGATACGCTAACCCGGCTTGCAAGCCGGGCAATCCCGCCACATCTTCCTTTCATGACTGAAAAGAAGCCACCAGTACCGGTCGGAAACCGCGGCGCGCCCGCTGCAAGGCATTCGAGCGCGCAGGATGTCGAGGCTTTCGTGCGGCAGGCGCGAGCGCTCGGTGTGGGGAAGGGGCCTGGTTCAGGCCGCCTCATTCTGGCGCTTGATGCGACGATGAGCCGGCAGCCGACATGGGATCTCGCCTGCTCGCTTCAGGCCGAAATGTTCGATGCCGTGCAGCATGCCGGTTCGCTCAATGTCCAGCTCGTCTATTTTCGCGGGCTCGGCGAATGCCGTTCTTCGCAATTCGTGGCCGATACGGCGTCGCTGAAGCGGTTGATGATGCGAATCTCCTGTCAGGGCGGCCATACCCAGATCGGCAAGGTTCTTTCGCATGCGCTGAAGGAGGTGAGCCGCTCCAAAGTTGGCGCGCTCGTCTATATCGGCGATGCGATGGAGGAGGATGTGGATGATCTTGCAGTGAAGGCGGGAAATCTCGGCCTGCATGGCGTTCCCGTCTTCGTCTTTCAGGAAGGCAAGGACCATCTCGCGGAAGCGGCCTTCAAGGAAATCGCGCGTCTGTCGAAAGGTGCCTGGTTCCGATTCGACCGCAATGCGCCGGCGATGCTGGCAAAACTGCTCTCGGCAATCGCGGTTTTTGCAACGGGTGGCCTGAAGGCGCTTGAAGCGCGCGGGCGCGAGGAGGACCGGCTTATGATCGAACATCTGCGCGGCAGGTCCGGATGAGCCTTCTGCTTGGAATCCTGAGCCTTGCGATGCTGCTGCTGGTGGCAGGCACGATATTTCTGCGCGCCGAACCCGCCAGCCTTGCCAGAACGGCGACGCTCGCCGGGCCTATCGCCGTCGGGCTTATGGGTGTGGTGTTTCTGTTGGTCGGCCGTGCGGGGTTTGGTGGCATGCTGCTTTCGGCAGCTTTCGCCTGGTACTCCGCGGGACGCATGCGCGCGTCAAAGAAAAAGACGCCGGGAAAGCGCTCGACTGTGCGCACAGCCGCACTTGAAATGGAGCTCGATCACGACAGCGGCGTGCTGGAAGGCATGGTGCTTGCCGGCCGGCACGAGCAGAAGATGCTGAGCACCATGTCACTGAAGGAACTCAAGGAACTCTACGCAGACCTCTCCGGTGACCAGGAGAGCCGCCAATTGCTAGAGACTTATCTTGATGGCCGGTTTCCCGTCTGGCGCGAAGACGCGGATACGCACGGTGGCGACGGGCATGGTATTCCGCCAGGTTCTGGCGCCATGACTAAGGAGGAGGCCTACAAGATCCTTGGTCTTGAAACGGGGGCCACCGCGGCGGATATCCGCAAGGCGCACCGCCGCCTGATGCAGCGCCTGCACCCCGATCTCGGAGGCACGTCTTTCCTGGCGGCGCGGATCAACGAAGCCAAGGACGTCTTGCTCACCAATCACCATTAGTCTCCTTCGACACGAAACAACCCGGAGTGTTTCAGTTGTTCTGAATTGCGTAGCAGGCGATCTTCTTTTTCTTCAATGCTGCGCAGGCATCCCACGCTGCAGTCTTTGTGCCGAAGCCGCCGAAGCGTGCGCGGTGGTAGGTCACGCCGCCTTTTTCGAACTGGACGGTGAAGGCCGCGGCGTCGGAAAGAAGCTTGGGAGCCTGCTGGCTGGCCTTGGAAAGGAATGCCTGGGCTTCTTCGCGGCTCGGCGACGAAGCAACCTGGATCGCCCAGCCGGACGGGCCGACAGATGCGGTATGGGCCGGATCGACTTCCTGCTGGATGGCAACTGCCTGATCGACTGCAGCCGTACGCTGTTCTGCGACCTCTTCGACCTCAGCCTGTGGCCTTGGCGCAGGATCGGCATAGGCCTGCATGACAGGAGCGGCGACCGTTTCTGGCGTACGCACTGCCTTGCGCTTGATCACGGCCGGCGCTTCATCGGCCGCAACCACGATATCGGCACCGGGGCGTGTATCCGGCGTCGGCGCGTCATGCTTGGGCAGCAGCACCTTGGCAATCGCACCGATCGGCGAGGTGGTGGCGCTGGCGATAAGCGGGCCGCCCTTGCCGCCGTTGGAAGCCTGGGGCAGATACTTCTTGATCAGGTCGGCCATGTGGTTGTCGCGGGCAGCACCGCTGGCGCCGCCCATCACCACCGCGACGATGCGGCGGTTGCCGTCGGAAACCGACGAGACCAGATTGAAACCGGAAGCATTCGTATAGCCGGTCTTGATGCCATCCACGCCCTTGATGCGGCCAAGCAGGCGATTGTGGTTCGGCATGCGCTGCCGGCCATAAGTGAAGGAGCGGGTGGAGAAATAGCCGTAGTACTGCGGATAGTGCTCTTTCAGCGCGATGCCGAGCGTGGCCATGTCGCGAGCGGTGGTGAACTGGGCTGAGTTCGGCAGGCCGTTGGCGTTACGGAAAACGGTGCTGTTCATGCCGAGGCTGCGCGCCTTGGCGGTCATGATACGTGCGAAATTGTCCTGCGAGCCGCCGAGGAGTTCGGCAAGCGCGGTGGCGGCGTCATTGGCCGATTTGGTAACGAGTGCGTAGATCGCGGTTTCGACAGTGACCGAGCCGCCTGCCTTCACACCGATCTTCGTCGGCGGCTGCGCGGATGCCTGGGCGGAGAAGGGGACGCGGGTGTCCTTGTTGATCTTGCCGCGCGAGAGCGCTTCGAAGGTCAGGTACAGCGTCATCATCTTGGTCAGCGATGCCGGAAAACGTCGCGATTCCGAATTCGCCGAAAACAGCGTTTTGCCGGTATTCGCATCGACGACGATCGCAGCATATCTCGCATCCGCCGCCGCCGAGCCGACTGCCGCCACGCACATCGTAATGGCGAGAAAGGCTGCGATTGCGGATTTTGCGGAGAATACTTTTCGGAGAGCAATGCCTGCAAACGCTTGACGCACTGTTACACCCTTTGGATTTTTGTTGCACTCGAGGCGGCAAAGGCTCCTGCCTCACTTTCCGGTCACAGTAGGGTCACAGCGTTACCAATCCGTTTATGGTAACCGTAACGTTCACCATTTTGTTTTGGATTTAGGATAAATTTATCTTTCGACGACGCGCAAATTGCCTGCCGTTGGGGCAATGCTGATTGACTTTTTGTGCATCGCACAATAAATTAGCGGCATCGCACAAAAAAGCGCCAGACCAACCGACAACGAAAGGGAATGCGCAGATGATGCAGTCGTTTGAAGACACGAGCAAATTCGGCAAGGAATTCATGGACAACAGCCTGAAGAGCTTTGCGTCCGTCTCCAAGAGCGCGCAGGCGATCGCTGCCGAAGCGGGCGAGTATTCCAAGAAGTCGTTCGAGAGTGGTTCTGCTGCGCTTGAAAAAGTGATGTCGTCGGGTTCTTTGGAAAAGGCTCTCGAGATCCAGACCGACTACGCCAAGCAGGCTTATGAAGGCTTTGTTGCCGAGGCTACCAAGCTCGGGGAACTCTATGCCGATCTCGCCAAGGAGGCTTACAAGCCTTTCGAATCGATCGTTGCCAAGGCGAAGTAATTTTTCGCGATTGACCTATTCGCGGAGCTCATCGCTCTGCCATAAACCCGGTTGCCTTGCGCAGCCGGGTTTTTTCGTTCTTCTTGCTCGTTATCCGATCACGATTGACTGAAATCGTCGCCCCTGAAACGAGCAAGCATATTGTCACCAAGAAAGAAGGGCTTAAAATCTGGTGTCGACTACCTACATTCGAGCTTCGGGTGAGGATCCCGCGAAAGGCATGGTACAAGTGACGAACGGCGGGGATGCCACGACCAAGCGAGTGGCGCATATGCAAAATGGCCAGGACGGGGGCAATGGCCCCGGCCGAGGCACAGCCGTAATCACGCGCACGAAGACCAAGACAAAGAAGCCCAGCCTTTATCGGGTTCTGATCCTCAACGACGACTATACGCCGATGGAATTCGTCATCCATATTCTGGAACGGTTTTTCCAGAAGGATCGCGAAGCCGCTACCCGCATCATGCTGCATGTTCACAATCATGGCGTCGGTGAATGCGGGGTCTATACATTTGAAGTGGCCGAGACCAAAGTGTCCCAGGTCATGGATTTTGCCCGTCAGAATCAACATCCGCTGCAATGCGTGATGGAGAAGAAATGAGGTACTGAATGCCGGCTTTCTCCCAAGGCCTGGAAAAGGCGCTGCACCAGGCGTTGACACTCGCCAATGAGCGCCACCATGAATATGCAACCCTTGAGCATCTGCTTCTGGCGCTGATCGATGACGCCGAAGCGGCCGCCGTAATGCGTGCCTGCAACGTCGATCTCGACGATCTGAAGCACACGGTGCTCACCTACATAGACACAGAACTCGACAATCTGGTCACCGGTTACGACGAAGATTCGAAGCCTACCGCCGGATTCCAGCGCGTCATCCAGCGCGCCGTTATCCACGTCCAGTCTTCGGGCCGCGACGAGGTTTCGGGTGCCAACGTGCTCGTGGCCATTTTTGCCGAGCGCGAGAGCCACGCTGCTTACTTCCTGCAGGAACAGCAGATGACCCGCTACGACGCGGTAAACTACATCTCGCATGGGATAGCCAAGCGGCCGGGCGCCAGCGAAAGCAGGACGCCGCGCGGTGCCGAGGACGATCAGTCCGGTGGTTCCTCCGGTGGCGGCGACGCCCAGGAGGAGGGTGGCAAGAAGAAGCAGCAGGATGCACTTACCGCCTACTGCGTCGATCTCAACAAGAAGGCGCGGGCCGGCAAGATCGACCCGCTGATCGGTCGTGAATCCGAGATCAACCGCACCATCCAGGTGCTGTGCCGCCGCTCGAAGAACAACCCGCTCTACGTCGGCGATCCCGGCGTCGGCAAGACGGCGATCGCCGAGGGGCTGGCCAAGCGCATTGTCGAGGGCGATGTGCCGTCGGTGCTCGCTGACGCCACGATCTTTGCGCTCGACATGGGTACCCTGCTTGCAGGTACCCGCTATCGCGGTGATTTCGAGGAGCGGCTGAAGCAGGTCGTCAAGGAACTCGAAGAGTATCCGGGTGCGGTCCTGTTCATCGACGAAATCCATACGGTGATCGGGGCGGGTGCCACCTCGGGCGGCGCGATGGATGCATCGAACCTGCTCAAGCCGGCGCTGTCCTCCGGCGCGATACGCTGCATTGGCTCGACCACCTACAAGGAATTCCGCCAGTTCTTCGAGAAGGACCGTGCCTTGGTGCGGCGCTTCCAGAAGATCGACGTGAACGAGCCGACGGTCGACGATGCGATCGAGATCATGAAGGGCCTGAAGCCCTATTATGAGGACTTCCACAAGGTGAAGTTCACCAACGAAGCCATCAAGGCTGCGGTGGAGCTCTCGGCGCGCTACATCAACGACCGGAAGCTGCCGGACAAGGCGATCGACGTGATCGACGAGACCGGCGCCTCGCAGATGCTTCTGCCCGAAGGTAAGCGCAAGAAGACGATCGGCATCAAGGAAATCGAAGCGACCATCGCGACGATGGCCCGCATTCCGCCGAAAACCGTTTCTGCCGATGACGAGCAGGTTCTGGCCGGTCTCGAGACCGAGCTGCGGCGTGTCGTCTACGGTCAGGATACGGCGATCACCGCGCTGTCTTCGGCGATCAAGCTGGCACGTGCCGGCCTGCGCGAACCGGAAAAGCCGATCGGCTCCTACCTGTTCTCCGGCCCGACCGGCGTCGGCAAGACCGAAGTCGCGCGGCAGCTTGCGCTGTCGCTCGGCGTCGAGCTGATCCGCTTCGACATGTCGGAATATATGGAACGCCACACAGTCTCGCGGCTGATCGGCGCGCCTCCCGGCTATGTCGGCTTCGATCAGGGTGGCCTGCTGACCGACGGTGTCGACCAGCATCCGCATTGCGTGTTGCTGCTCGACGAGGTCGAAAAGGCGCATCCGGACCTGTTCAACATCCTGTTGCAGGTCATGGATCACGGCAAGTTGACCGACCACAACGGCAAGCAGATCGACTTCCGCAATGTCATCCTGATCATGACCACCAATGCGGGCGCATCCGATGCGCAGCGCGCGGCGATCGGGTTCGGCTCGACCAAGCGCGAAGGCGACGATGTTGAGGCGATCAACCGGCTGTTCACGCCGGAATTCCGCAACCGTCTGGACGCGATCATCCCGTTCGGTACGCTGCCGGTTCCGGTCGTGCACAAGGTGGTGGAGAAGTTCGTCATGCAGCTGGAAGCCCAGCTTTCGGAGCGTGGCGTGACCTTCGACCTGTCGCCGGATGCCATCGCCTGGCTTGCTGAGAAGGGCTATGACGAGCGCATGGGTGCCCGGCCGCTTGGCCGTGTCATCCAGGAGCACATCAAGAAGCCGTTGGCCGACGAGGTTCTCTTCGGCAAGCTCAAGAAGGGTGGCACCGTCCGCGTGACGGTCGAGAAGAAGGAGACCGGCGAAACCGGCCTGAAGCTCGAATCGCTTGCCGATGAACTGCCGGTAAAGCCGAAGAAGGAAGAGCCGAAGAAGCTTCCGGCAAAGAAGCCGGCCGCCAAGAAGGCAGTCGCCAAGAAACCGGCGGCGGCGCCGAAGCCGAAGTCCCCGCCCAAGGGCAAGGACGGAACGAAGCGCAGCCTGGTACCGCAATTGCCGCGCAAGGGCTGAGCGGCCAGGATATCTGACCTCAGAAACGAAAAACCCGCCGGCGAAAGCCGGCGGGTTTCTTTTTGGCAGGTGGTAGAGCCGGCTTATTTGCCGCTCAGTTTCTTCGTGCTCGAGTTCTCATGCTTGACCATGCTGACGATGGTGTAGACGCAGGTGGCAAGGGCCGCGAGACAGAAGACTACGAGCAAGGCCGGTTTGTCGGCGAAGGTGAAATAAGCCTCTGCGCCTTCCCAGGCGGTGATCGGTGCGCTGTTCATGATGAAACTTCTCCGCTTATATACTTGATTGCGTTCATTATTCGGCAGGGCTGAGCGCGCCGTCGCCAAAGGCGGGGATGCGCGATTCCGGATAGGCCTTCACCGGAACCTCGGCCAGGTCGAGTCCGGCCAGTTCTGCGGCTTCGCTGCTGCGCAGCAGGCCGAACATCTTGAGCACATAGGAAAGCACGTAGCCCGGCAGGAAGCCGAGGACGGCGAACACCAGCATGCTCTGGACCTGTCCAAGGAACGAGATGGCAGGTCCTTCGGCATTCGGATAGCCCGACGCGAAGATGCCGCAAGCCACGAGACCCCAGACGCCGCCGAAGCCGTGCACGGCGACCGCGCCGACTGCATCGTCGATCTTGAACTTGGTGAGCAGCAATTCGTTGAGTTTCGGGATGACGCAGCCGCCGGCAAAGCTGATCATGAAGGCGAGCGGCGGATAATAGACATCGAGGCCTGGCGCCGACGAAATGACGCCGACCAGCGCGCCGGACATCATCCAGAACGGATCGCGGGTGACGAGATAGCACCCGAGCATGCCGCCGGCGACGCCCATCAGCGTGTTGAAAGCGAAGGCCGAAAGCGTTGTCGGCGTGTTGTAGATCGTCATCCAGGTGTCGCCGGTGTAGATGATGCAGCCGCCAAGGAAGCCGAAGAAGCCCATGACGATCAGCATCAGGCCGATCAGCGACATCGGCATGTTGTGGCCGTTGATCTCGTTGACGCTACCGTCGGCGTTGAAGCGGCCGATGCGCGGTCCGAGATTGATCAGCACGCCGAGCGTGAAGAAGCCGGCGACCATGTGGACGCAGCCCGCCGCGCCAATGTCATGAAGACCCCAGCTTGCGGTGAGCCAGCCTTCCGGGTGCCATCCCCACGACGCGCCGAGAATCCACACCACCGAGCCCAGCGCGATCGCCAGGATCGTGAAGCCGGAGATGCGGATGCGCTCGATGACGGCGCCCGACATGATGGAAGCTGTGGTTGCGGCAAACAGCGTGAATGCGGCCCAGAAGATGCCGGTTGCGTTGTCGGCAAGGTTCGGTCCCATGGCGGACGACCAGGGCAGGTTGTTCGCGCCGGCTTCCGAGATGGTGAATCCGGTCGGGAAGGCGTTGTAGATAAACCAGCCGACGAAATAGAAGAATGGTATCAGGAAGGCGAAGGCTACGAGATTCTTGATGCCGGAAGCAAGCGCGTTCTTGGCGCGTGAAGCTCCCATTTCATAAGCGAGAAAGCCCGCATGAATCGAAAGCATCAAGGCGGTGCACCACCAGTAGAATACTTCCGTGTTGACCGCCGTGGCCATTTTCAGAGACGCCTCCAGCGCCTCTATCTTGGTTTGCAGTTCTGCCGGTTCCATTACTTGTTACCCCTCGGTGTTGTTGTGACGACACCTCCCCAACCTTCCCGGACTTTCTCCCTTTGATTATGCCGCCTTCGGCGGTCCGCTATGCTGCGAATATCCCAGCTTCAATGCTCCCCCTGCTTTGAAAACGGGCAGCTTCACGCTATGCAGAAAAAAGAGGCAATGCAAATGTTTTTCTCTGGAGGAAAATGATCCAACCTTCTGATCTGAAAGGATATGGGTGCAGGGAACCGGCCGCGCTTGAGCGCGACCGGTAGCTCTATTACTCAAAGGCCGAAGGTGACCAGGCCGGACGGGCTGATAACCCAGGCAGGGTTCCACGCGATTTCCCAGGCATGATCGTCCGGATCGGTGACATAGCCGGTGAAGCCGCCATGTGGCGGCTCGGTCGGGGCTTTCAGCAGGCGACCGCCGGCTTTGACCAGAATATCCATGGTCGGTTGGACGTCATTTCTGGCAGGAACATTATGGCCCATGGCGAAGGCGCCCGGCTTGACCAGCTTGCGCCCCATATCCGCGGAAAGCGACGTTTCCAGCCAGGTTCCGAGCACGAAACCGTTCATCTGGTAGAAGACGATATCCTCGTTCTGGAAAATCGGCTGCCAGCCAAAACCATCGACATAGAAGCGCCGTGACCGCGCCAGATCGGCGACGCCCAGGGTGAGTACCGAGACTTGCTGTTGCATTGTTCATATCCCTAACGTTTGCGCTGACGCACCATGCGACAGAGCTACGTCATGGGACTTGGCGCAAGCGCCAGACAGAGTTTCCCGCAGGAAACGACCGGGCTAACCACACCGATCCGCCTTTTTCGACGTCGGTAGAATAGCGCAGGACATTGGCCGGCTCAAGCATAGCAGGCGTGTCTGTGCTATCTCCTGCCACTCTGATCGGCGTCGGCCGGCATGTTCTGGCCCACGTATTTCACGTCGCCTCAGCTTTTCGCATGTGCTAAGCGGCAAAGCGATGTCCGACGAAGCCACCGCAATTTCCATCGATTCCGAAGCCGACACTGCCGGGCGCCTGGTTTGGTATCTGCGCGGCGTCTGGGCTGCTTTCTCCGTTCCGGGCCTGCTCCTCGCCAGCGCCCATATCGGCTTTGCCGGATTGGCAAAGGAAGCGGGACTGACGCTGGTTCAGACCGTTTTCATGACCGGTACTGTCTGGGCGCTGCCGGCCAACGTCGTTCTTATCGGCGGCATTCTATCGGGTGCTTCGCTGCCGGCAGCAGCCTTTGCCGTCGCACTCTCTTCGGTTCGCCTCATGCCGATGGTCGTGGCGCTTGTGCCGGAATTGAAGGGCCCTCGCACATCGAAGTGGTTTCTTTATTTCCTGTCCCATTTCGTCGCCGTAACCTCCTGGGTTCTGGCGATGGAGCGGCTTGGCGGTATCCCGCGTGAAATGCGTACCAGCTACTATGCTGGATTGGGGCCGACCCTGGTCCTGTTCAACATGATCGTGGTGGCGGTCGTCTTCCTGCTGGCCGACAGCCTGCCGCCGGCGGTCGCGGCCGCCCTTTTCCTGCTCACGCCGATGTATTTTCTGATGTCCCTCTGGGGCTCGGCGCGCGAGCGGGCAGGGCACGTTGCGATGGTTCTGGGTTTGGTGCTTGGACCGGCCTTCCACTTGATTTGGCCGGGCTTCGACCTGCTTCTCGCCGGCCTCATCGGCGGCGGCGGTGCGTATATCTTTCATCATATGACGCGGAAAAGGGCAGCCCGATGACGTTCGGGTCGATAGACGCCTGGTGGTGGCCGTTCCTGTTCATCCTCGTCGCCGGATGGCTGGCGACGGACGCCTGGCGTTTTCTTGGTGTCTATTTCGGCGGCCGTATCTCGGAGGAATCAGATGTTCTTGTTCTGGTGCGCACAGTCGCCACTGCGCTGGTGGCAGCGGTCATCGGCAATCTGATCATCTTTCCAAGCGGCGAGTTGGCGGGCACGCCTGTCAGCTTGCGCATCGGTGCGGCCGCTATCGGTTTCGCTGCCTACATGCTGCTTGGCCGGCGCGTGCTCGTCGGCATCATCGCAGCCGAGCTTGCCCTCCTGGCAGGGCTCTACATGCTTTAGCTGTCGGCGAGGGCGGCGCGTATCTTCTCGGCATTGGCAGCCAGAATTTCAGGCTTTTCCATCGCGCCCGTATGTGGCTTCAAACCCACGCCTTCGAAGCGGGGCAGGATGTGGACGTGGAGATGGAACACCACCTGACCGCCCGCCGTCTCGTTGAATTGCTGGACAGTCACGCCGTCGGCCGAAAATGCCTTCATCACCGCACGTGACAGTTTCTGCACCGTGCGCATCACGGCCGCGAGGCTATCCGGCTCCACGTCAAAAATGTTGCGCGACGGCTTTTTCGGGATGACCAGGCAATGGCCGTCGCCACGCGGCATGATGTCCATCAGCGCGAATGTATCCGCATCCTCGTAGAGCTTGTGCGACGGCAGCTCGCCGCGCAGGATTTTCGCGAACACGTTGCTGTCGTCGTAAGCCATCATCTGCCTCTCATGATCCGATAGAGCGGTCATATTCGTTTGATGAAGGGCCTGCAATCAAGGCGGCGATACGGAGTGCAGGAAAATTGCTTCAGGAGGCGGGATCGTTGTCGGTCTTGCGGAACGGTCCGTGCTCTTCGAGATATTCGCTCATGCGCTCGACTTCGCGGCGTTCGCGCTCGAGATACTCGGCGATGGCGTTCCGCAAGCCGGGGTGGGCGATGTAGTGGGCCGAGTGGGTCGTCACCGGCCGATAGCCGCGCGCCAGCTTGTGCTCGCCCTGGGCGCCGGCCTCAACCACCTTCAGGCCCTTGTGGATCGCGAAGTCGATCGCCTGATGGTAGCAGACCTCGAAATGCAGGAACGGATGGTCCTCGATGCAGCCCCAGTTGCGTCCGAATAGCGTGTCCGAGCCGATGAAGTTGATCGCGCCGGCGATGTAGCGGCCATCTCGCTTGGCCATGACCAGCAGCACGTCGTCACGCATGCGCTCGCCAATCAGTGAGAAGAATTTCCGGTTGAGGTAGGGCCGGCCCCATTTGCGGCTGCCCGTATCCATGTAGAAGGCAAAGAAATCGTCCCAGGCACGTTCGGTGAGATCGCTGCCGGTCAGCCAGTCGATCGAGATGTCGTTTGCAAGTGCCTCGCGGCGTTCCTTCTTCATCGCCTTGCGCTTGCGAGAGGCGAGGGTGGCGAGAAAATCGTCGTAGTTCGAGAAGTTCTCATTGAAGAAATGAAATTGCTGGTCGGTGCGAGCAAGAAAGCCGGCATTCTCAAGCGCGCTCATGTCATCCTGCTCGGCGAAGGTGACATGGGACGAGGAAACGCCGAGCCGGTCGGTCAGCAGTTTCAGGCCAGAGGCGAGGGCGGCTCGTGCCGCGTCGGCATTCACCCCTTGTGCCGCGAGCAGTCGCGGTCCCGTCGCGGGCGTAAACGGTACGGATGCCTGCAGTTTCGGGTAGTACTGCCCGCCGGCGCGTTCGAACGCATCGGCCCAGCCATGGTCGAAGACATATTCGCCCTGACTGTGCGATTTCACGTAGCACGGGACCGCACCGAGAACTGTCCCGTCCGGCGCTTCGAGCCGCAGATGGTGCGGCTGCCAACCGGCGCGGCGTGAGGCACAACCGGATTCTTCGAGAATGTTCAGGAAATCGAACGAAACGAAAGGGTTGTACGGCTTTTCGGATACGCAGCGCGAGGCGCCTGAAAACCTGTCCCATTCATCGCGGGAAAAAGCGTTGATACTGTCGACGGTGCGGATGACATATTGGCCATCCGCCTGCTTTCCCTGCCCGTCGCTTTCGCTGTCCATGTAGCTTTAGATACGTCGCCGTTTTTGCAGTGCAAGAGGATTTTGGCTCACGATGTAAGATTGGCGTCCGGATCGAAGCCTTCGAAGGTCATCTGGTCGGCATGGGCGAATGTGTGTTCCATCATTGCCTGGTCCCGGACGGTCCAGGTGATGACCGGCATGCTTAGCTTTTCCCGCACGAAATCGACAAAGCGGTTGGGCAGTTCCGTCACGCTGTAGGAGGTGAAAGAAAGGCCGTAGGCGAGCATCGAGAAATGGGGCTCGACCTCATGGTTCTTCGTGCCGTAGGCGGTCAGCCCGGTCGGTATTTTCTTCGCATGCGCCGGAAACTGGCGGATCAGCCAATGGTCGAACGACATGATCGCCACTTTGCCCTTGTAGCCATGCAGCATGTCGCATGCGCGCTTCACCAACCCATCGTCACGTCCGGGAATGCCCTTCAGTTCGACGACGAGCGGCACGCGGCCGTCAACGAGGTCGAGCAATTCCTTGAGGGTGGGCACGTGATCGGCGGTGCCGCCGATCCGCAAGGCTGCCAGTTCGCCGGCCGTTCGCTGCCAGATGAAGCCGTCGGTGCCGGTCAGGCGTTCCAGGCCCTGATCGTGAAAAATCACCGGCACGCCGTCCGACGAAAGATGCACATCGCATTCGATGGCAAAGCCCTTGTCGACGGCGCGCTGGAAAGCGGAGAGCGTGTTTTCCCACACGGTCTTGTTCTGGTCATGGTAGCCGCGATGGGCGATCGGCCGGGCCGTCAGCCAGGAAAGGTCGGTCATGGCTTTGCTCGCTATCAGGCGACTTCGATGATGGCTTCGATCTCGACGGCGGCATTCAGCGGCAGGACCGCCACACCGACCGCCGAGCGCGCATGCTTGCCAGCATCGCCGAGCGCTGCGACCAGAAAATCCGATGCGCCATTGGCAACGAGGTGCTGCTCGGTGAAGTCCGGCGATGAAGCGACGAAGACGGTGATCTTCACCAGCCGCTTGATCTTGTCGAGATCGCCGACTGCTGCTTTTGCCTGCGCCAGGATGTTGATGGCACACAGCTTGGCCGCTTCCTTGCCGGCGGCGGTGTCGAGATCGCGGCCAAGCAGACCCGAAGCGACGAGCTTGCCATCCTTCAGCGGCAACTGGCCGGCGGTGAAGACGAGCTTGCCGCTCTGCATGAAGGGCACGTAATTTGCGGCAGGGGCTGCAGCCTGCGGCAGGTAGACGCCCAGATCCTTGAGCCGGTTTTCGATTGTTTCGCCCATCGTCTTTCCCTATGTCTTTAATGGTGGAAATCGGTTGTCGCGCGCAAACTGCTATTTTTGCCTCGCTTCCGCCACGACTTTTTTTAAAGTGACCATCTTTCCAGCGGCCAATCCGGACCGCGCCGATCGGAGCGTCTTCATGCGCGCACTGCGCCTTGCCTTGCTTGCCCTTGTTTCACCGTCGGCGCTGCTTGCTGTGCCCGCCTTTGCCGCAACGCCTCTGGCGCCGCATCGCGCGGTTTACGATCTCGTGCTCGACAAGGCTTCCGATCGCTCCGGCATAACCAGTCTTGCCGGACGCATGGTCTACGAGTTCAACGGTTCGCCCTGTGAAGGCTATACGGTCAAGTTCCGCTTCGTCACGCAGATCGACTCAGGCGACAACTCCAGGGTCACGGATCAGCAGACAACGACTTTCGAGGACGCGGAGGGCAAGACCTTCAGCTTCGTTACGAAGTCCTTTGTCGACCAGAATCTTGACAAGGAAGTGAAAGGCACCGCCACGCGTGAGGATAACGGGCTGAAGGTCGCCATCGACAAGCCTGAAAAGAGCGATCTCGAACTGTCGGCCACGCAGTTTCCGACCCAGCACCTGGAAGAGCTGATCAAGAAGGCCAACAGCGGCGAGACATTTTACGAAACCAATTTGTTCGATGGTTCCGAGGATGCCGACAAGGTGATGACGACCACTGTCATCGTCGGCAAGAAGACCGATTCGGATGCAGACAAGAGCGATCCGGAACTGCCCGCGCTCAAGACGCTCGGCAAGGACAAGTACTGGCCGGTCGAAATCGCCTATTTCGACGACCAATCTGCCGATGGCGGCGAGGAAGTGCCGGAATACCGCATCAGCTTCAAGCTGCACGAAAATGGCCTGACCCGCGATCTGATGATGGACTATGGCGAATTCTCGATGACCGGCAAGCTGGTCAACCTGTCGCTGTTTCCGGCTCCCAAGCAGAAATGCGACAAGTAGGCGTATTCGGCTGATGGCGGTCTATGTCGATGATGCGATCTGGCATTGGGCGGGCCGTCGCTGGTGCCATCTGATGGCGGATGACATGGCCGAACTCCATCGTTTCGCAGCACGGCTCGGTCTGCATCGCTCGTCCTACCAGGGACCGCCGAAAACCACCGCGCCTCACTACGATATCACCGCCTTCGAGCGGGATCGGGCTCTGAGGCTTGGAGCGGTCGCCTGCAGCCGCGAGGAAATCGTCACCGTTTTCAGGCGCGTGAAGGTTCACGCGGGCAAGAAAATACCGGTGCAGGTTCGCGCTGTTCCGGTCGCCGAAGTGGCCTGAAGCGCGCAGCTAACCATGCGCGCTTGCTTTTCCAGGCTTCACCCTCTATATGCGCGCTCATTCCACACACGGACTTTGGTGTCTGCCCGGGAGAAATCCGGCTGAAACCTCCGGTGGCGTTTTATGGCCCGAACGCGAAAGTCATGAGACTTTTCGAACAAGGCCGGAAGATCGTCAATTTGTCCGTGGAGGCTAACCGGAAAGGAAACTAAGAATGGCTCTGCCTGATTTCAGCATGCGCCAGCTTTTGGAAGCTGGCATTCACTTCGGCCACCAGACCCACCGCTGGAACCCGAAGATGGCGCCCTACATCTATGGCGCCCGCAACAACATCCACGTTATCGACCTGTCGCAGACGGTTCCGCTGCTCCATCAGGCGCTCAAGCAGGTGTCCGACACCGTCGCCAAGGGCGGCCGCGTTCTCTTCGTCGGCACCAAGCGCCAGGCTTCGGACATCGTTGCCGATGCCGCACAGCGTTCGGCCCAGTACTACGTCAACTCGCGTTGGCTCGGCGGCATGCTGACCAATTGGAAGACGATCTCGAACTCGATCCAGCGTCTGCGCAAGCTCGACGAAATGCTGGCCGGCGAAGCCCAGGGCTTCACCAAGAAGGAACGCCTGAACCTTGATCGTGAGCGCGAGAAGCTCAACAAGGCTCTCGGCGGCATCAAGGACATGGGCTCGACGCCTGACCTGATGTTCGTGATCGACACCAACAAGGAAGCGATCGCCATCCTGGAAGCCAAGCGTCTCGGCATCCCGGTTGTTGCCGTTCTCGATTCGAACTGCGATCCGGACAAGATCGATTTCCCGATCCCGGGCAATGACGACGCGGCACGCGCCATCCAGCTTTATTGCGACCTGATCGCCAAGGCTGCCATCGACGGCATCGCTCGCCAGCAGGGCGCTCTCGGCGTCGACGTTGGCGCTGCGATCGAAGCTCCGGTCGAGCCGGCTCTCGACGAGACGCCTGCTGCAGCACCCGAAGGCTCCGCGCCCGAGGCTTAATACCGCGAAGGCCGGTTCCGGCCTTCATTTTTCTGAAATTTGGCGTGGATTGTCGCGCTGGCGTCAGGCGCATCATCGATTGTTCGGTGGTGCGCCCGCGCATTTCGAACAAAGAGGCAAAAATGAGCATTTCAGCTGCACAGGTTAAACAGCTCCGCGACATGACCGGCGCGGGCATGATGGATTGCAAGGCGGCTCTCGCCGAGACCAATGGCGACATGGAAGCTGCCGTTGACTGGCTGCGCGCCAAGGGTATTGCCAAGGCCGACAAGAAGGCCGGCCGTACCGCCGCTGAAGGCTTGATCGGCGTTGCCGGCAATGCGACCAGCGCTGTCGTCGTCGAGGTGAATTCCGAGACCGATTTCGTCGCTCGCGCCGAAGGCTTTCAGGAAATCGTCCGCAACGTGGCTGCGGTCGCGCTCGAAGTCGGCGGCGAGACCGAAGCGGTCGCTGCTGCTAATTATCCGGGTTCTGACAAGTCCGTCGTAGACGCTATCAAGGACGCTGTCGGCACGATCGGTGAAAACCTGTCGTTCCGCCGTTCGGCCAAGCTGTCGGTTTCGTCGGGCGCTGTCGCGACCTACGTTCACAATGCCGTCGCCGACAATCTCGGCAAGCTCGGCGTGCTCGTTGCCGTCGAGACGACCGGCAATGCGGACGCTGCACGTGCCTTCGGGAAGCAGGTTGCCATGCACGTTGCCGCGACCAACCCGCTCGCGCTGACCGCCGAAGAGGTCGATCCGGCCGCCGTTGCCCGCGAAAAGGCGATCTTCACCGAGCAGGCCCGCGAATCGGGCAAGCCGGAAAACATCATCGAGAAGATGGTGGAAGGCCGCCTGCGCAAGTTCTACGAGGAAGTCGTTCTTCTGAAGCAGGCTTTCGTGCTCAATCCGGACCTGACGGTCGAGGCTGCCCTCAAGGCTGCCGAGAAGGAAATCGGCGCTCCGGCCAAGGTCACTGGCTTCCTGCGTTTCGCCCTTGGCGAAGGCATCGAGAAGGAAGAGACCGACTTCGCAGCCGAAGTCGCTGCTGCGGTGAAAAAGTAACGCCGCTTCAAACTCTTCTATAGCGTTATGAACAGGGCATCGCGTGACAACGCGGTGCCCTTCGTGTATCGCCACCTTCCGGAGGAAGCGTGAACCTCGTGTCTCGCTTGGAATGCCGTAACCACACCAGACATGATGAGGAAAATATGACTGCAAAACCCTTGTATCGACGTGTCTTGCTGAAAGCGTCGGGCGAGGCGCTGATGGGCGAGCAGCATTTCGGTATCGATGTGTCCGTGGTCGACCGTATCGCCTCCGACATTGCCGAGGCGAGGGCGCTTGGCGTCGAGGTGGCCGTGGTTATCGGCGGTGGCAATATCTTCCGCGGCGTCGCCGTTGCCTCTAAGGGCGGCGACCGCGTCACCGGCGACCATATGGGCATGCTGGCGACCGTCATCAATTCGCTGGCGCTGCGCACCTCCCTGGTCAAGCTCGGCGTCGAGGCTGTGGTCCTGTCTGCAATCGCGATGCCGGAACTCTGCGAAAGCTTCTCGCAGCGCCAGGCGACCGCCTACATGAACGAAGGCAAGGTCGTGATTTTCGCCGGCGGCACCGGCAATCCGTTCTTCACCACTGATTCGGCTGCCGCCCTGCGTGCCGCCGAGATTGGCGCCGATGCGCTGTTCAAGGGAACGCAGGTCGACGGTGTCTACTCTGCCGATCCCAAGAAGGATCCTACCGCGACGCGTTTCGATCGCATAAGCCACGACGAAGTCATCAAACGCGGGCTTTCGATCATGGATATCGCCGCAATTGCGCTTGCGCGCGAAAACAACATCCCGATAATCGTCTACTCGATACACGAGCAGGGCGGTTTCGGCGAAATTCTCAAGGGTGGTGGCCGCTGCACGGTCGTCGCCGACGTATAAACTGCAAGGACTGACCTTGTTATCGAGAGGTCAAGGAGAAGAAAAGATGAGCAACGGGGCAGATTTCAACGACATCCAGCGGCGCATGGACGGCGCGATTAACGCCTTCAAGCACGATCTGGCCTCGCTGAGGACCGGCCGCGCGTCGAGCAATCTTCTCGATCCGATCCAGGTCCAGGCTTATGGCACCGCGATGCCCCTCACGCAGGTCGCGACAGTTTCGGTGCCGGAGCCACGCATGATCTCGGTTTCGGTGTGGGACAAGTCGATGGTCGGCGCCGTCGACCGCGCCATTCGTGAATCCAATCTCGGTTTCAACCCGATCGTGGATGGCACGACCTTGCGCATCCCCCTGCCGGAACTCAACGAGCAGCGCCGCAAGGAACTGGTCAAGATCGCGCATAACTATGCAGAAAATGCCCGCGTGGCAGTGCGCCATGTGCGTCGCGATGGCATGGATCATCTCAAGAAAGCCCAGAAGGATGGCGACATCAGCGAGGATGACTCGCGTGTGCAGTCCGACAAGGTTCAGAAACTGACTGATGATACGATCAGCATGGTCGACAGCCTGCTGTCAGGAAAAGAAGCCGAAATCATGCATGTTTGAGGCGCGCTCGGCATAGCCGGCGGCCCGAAAGCGAACCGATGACAACGCCCGCGCACGTCGCGATCATCATGGATGGAAATGGCCGCTGGGCCAAGGCGCGGGGCTTGCCACGCCTTGCCGGGCACAAGGCGGGCGTCGAGGCGTTGCGTCGCACCGTGCGCAATGCTGCCGATCTCGGCATCTCGTGGCTGACGGTTTACGCCTTCTCCTCGGAGAACTGGTCGCGCCCGAAGTCGGAAGTCAGCGACCTGATGGGGCTTCTGAAGCTGTTCATCCGGCGTGATCTTGCCGAGTTGCACCAGAATGGCGTGCGCGTCCGCATCGTTGGCGAACGCGCCGATCTCCAGCCGGATATTGCAGCTCTGCTTGATGAGGCCGAATCGCTCACCGAAAACAACCGGGCCATCAATCTGGTCATCGCCTTCAACTATGGCGGCCGCGACGAAATCGTCCGCGCGGCCCGAAAGATCGCCGCAGATGCGCTGGCGGGAAAGATCGCACTCGGCGAAATCACATCCGAAACTGTCGCCAAAGCTCTGGATACAAACGACATTCCGGATCCGGACCTCGTCATTCGAACCAGCGGCGAAATGCGTCTTTCCAATTTCCTGCTCTGGCAGGCCGCTTACAGCGAATTCGTTTTCGAGCCTTGCTACTGGCCGGATTTCACCCGGGAGCACCTGGCAGAAGCGCTTCGGCAGTATGCGGCGCGTGAGCGTCGATTCGGCGGCCTGGACGCGCGAGGCGTCGCATCTTGAGCGGCGTTAACATGAGTAATCTCCAGCTGCGGGTGATCTCCGGCATCGTCATGGCCGCTGTCGTGCTGCTCCTGGCGTGGCTGGGCGGCTTGCCGTTTCGGATATTGTCGGCCGCGATCGCAGCCGCAGTCTTCTATGAGTGGTGCGCGATGTCCCGCACCTCCACCAACTCCGCCTATCATGCGCTTTCGGCGATCCTGTTGGCTGCGGCACTGATTGCGCTGGTGGCAGGTTTTCCGGCTGCCACAGTATTCGCCGTCCTAGGGTGTGCTGTCGTTGCCTCAGCCCTGACGGGGCTTATTCGCGGGCAGGGCACATGGACAACGGTAGGCCTAGCCTATGCAGGCTTGTCGGGTGTTTCGCTCGCTTTCCTGCGCGATGCAGACAGATCCGGCCTGATGGCGATCCTGTTTCTATTCGCAACCGTATGGGCCACTGATATCTTCGCCTACTTCGTCGGCCGCGCTATCGGCGGGCCCAAGCTGGCGCCGTCCATTTCGCCGGGAAAGACCTGGAGCGGAGCCATTGGTGGAACAGTTTGCGGCATGGTCGCAGGGCTTGCGGTGGCTTTCCTTGCCGGTGGCAACCTGTTGACGCTTATTCCCGTGGTGTTCTTGCTCTCTGTCGCCTCGCAGATCGGCGACCTGTTCGAATCATGGGTCAAGCGCCGCCATGGGGTAAAGGACTCGAGCAACCTCATCCCCGGACATGGCGGCGTGATGGACCGTGTCGACGGGCTTGTCGCGGCTGCCTTTGCCCTGTACGTCATCGGCGCACTTCTCGGTGGCGCGGATCATCCGGCCAGCGGTCTGTTTCCGGCCTGAGGCGAAAAAGCCGCGCTGCGATCTTCGCTCGGCACGATGCCTTGGATTCGCCCGGATTCACATCACACACTCACGGCGCGGGCTTCGCCGAATCTTGTTGAGGGCATTGGGGGCATGGTTTGAGCGAGATACTTCCTGCGGTGTTCGGCGTGAACAGTCTGCTCGTCGGCACCATCATACCGTTCCTGTTCGTTTTGACCGTTGTCGTGTTCGTCCACGAGATGGGGCACTATCTAGTCGGGCGCTGGTGCGGCATAGGGGTACAGGCCTTTTCCATCGGCTTCGGACCTGAGCTTTTTGGCTTCAATGATCGCCACGGCACGCGCTGGAAGCTGTCGGCCATACCGCTCGGTGGATACGTCAAATTCGTTGGTGACATGAATGTCACCAGTGCGCCTGATTCTACCGAGACGGCCAACCTCACCGACGCTGAACGCAAGGTAGCCTTTCACACCCAGCCGATCTGGAAGCGGGCTCTCACCGTATTCGCCGGGCCGGCGTTCAATTTTCTGCTGACGATTGCCGTCTTTACCGTGATGTTTTCCGTCTATGGCCGCTTCGTCGCCGAGCCGATGGTCGCTGAAGTGCGCCCCGACAGTCCGGCTGCAAGAGCAGGCATCCTGCCGGGCGATCGGTTTGTCAGGGTTGGCGGCACGCGCGTGGAAACCTTCGCGGATGTCCAGCGCCTGGTTTCAGGGCGCACCGGCGACGCGATCGAGTTCGTGATGCTGCGTGATGGCAAGGAAGTCACCGTCAATGCCACGCCGGAAGTCATGGAACAGAAGGACGCGCTTGGAAACAACGTCAAGGTCGGCGTCATCGGCGTGGTCAACAACGAGCAGGTGGGTCAGCCGCGTGTCATCAGCTACAGCCCGCCCGGCGCCTTGCTGGAGGCGGTCTATGAGACCGGTAACATCATCGCGCGAACCGGCCAGTTCTTTCAGCGCTTCGTCGTGGGGCGTGAGGACAAGTGCCAGCTCGGCGGACCGGTGAAAATCGCCGACATGGCCGGCAAGGCGGCCAAGCTCGGTTTCGAATGGCTGGTGCAACTCGTGGCGCTTTTGTCGGTCGGAATCGGTTTTCTCAATCTTTTGCCGATTCCGCCACTGGACGGCGGGCATCTGCTTTTCTATGGAGTTGAGGCCGTCATCCGACGGCCGGTGTCGGAGCGGGTGACGGAAGCCTTCTATCGCCTCGGCATGCTGCTGGTTCTGGGCTTTATGGGGTTCGTGTTCTGGAACGATCTCTTTGGATGCTGAAATCATGAAGAAATTTGCCTCGATGAGGGGCGGTATTGAGACGGCGTTTACCATCAATGGCGATATGAGTGACGCGAATGTCACGCTGAATGGCTAAGTAAACGCAAATTAACCAGAAGCCTTGCGTGTAGGGAAAATCCGGTTAATACGGTATGGGAAATTAGCCGCACGTCCGGTTTTCTCGCCGTGGGGACTTCGAGAAAAAGGTTATATAGCCCTATGAAGGCAGCATCGAGTTTTCTAAACGCCGCGTCTGCGGTGGCTTTGTCCGCGTCGCTGGCAGTGCCGGCGGCCGTGGTTGCGCAGTTCGCCACCGTGTCTGTCGCTTCGGCGGCTGTCATCAGCAGCATCGACGTGCGGGGCAATCAACGCGTCGAAGCCCAGACGATCCGCGATTATGTGCAGATCCGTCCCGGCAAGGCATTTTCCAATGCCGATATCGACGAGGCGGTGAAGCGCCTTTTCGCAACTGGCCTTTTCTCTGATGTCCGCATCAATCAGGCCGGCTCCACGCTGGTGGTGCAGGTCAGCGAGCTGCAGGTCGTCAATCAGGTCCTGTTCCAGGGCAACAAGAAGATCAAGGACGCACAGCTTTCCGGCACGGTTCAGTTGAAGCCGCGCGGAACGTTCTCAAGCCAGACCATGGAAGCGGACGCCGAGGCGATTCGCGAATCCTACCGCCGCATCGGCCGCAACGACGTTGTGGTCAACACGCAGGTCATGGATCTTGGCGAGAATCGCGTCAACGTCGTGTTCGACATCAAGGAAGGCGATCGCACCAAGATCGCTGCGATCAACTTTGTCGGCAACAACGCCTTCAGCAATCGCCGCCTTGCCGATGTTATCTCGACCAAGAAGTCGACCATCCTGTCCTTCCTGATGCGCGACGACGTCTATGACGAGCAGCGTCTCCGTGCCGACGAGGAAGCGCTCCGCCGCTTCTATTACAACCGTGGTTATGCAGATTTCCGCGTTGTGTCGGCCTCTGGCGAATTGGACGAGGCCTCGAATACCTACACCGTCAACATCACGGTTGAGGAAGGCGAGAAGTACACGTTCGGCGACGTTTCGGTCGAAAGCTCGATCCCGGAAGTCGATACGGCTGAACTCCAGTCGCAGCTCAAGACCAAGCAGGGCGCCGTCTACAGCGCCAAGAATGTCGAAGATTCCATCATCGCCGTGACTGAAGATGTGGCTGGCAAGGGTTATGCCTTTGCTCAGGTTACGCCGCGCGGCGACCGCAACTTCGAAAACCACACGATCTCGGTTGTCTACACCGTTGATCAGGGTGCGAAGACCTATGTCGAGCGCATCGAAATCCGTGGCAATGCACGCACCCGCGACTATGTCATCCGTCGCGAATTCGACGTCAGCGAAGGCGATGCCTTCAACCAGGTTCTCATCCAGCGCGCGAAGAAGCGGCTGGAAGCACTCAACTACTTTGAAACCGTCGAGATCTCGACGGCACCTGGCGCTGAGCCTGATCAGGTTGTCCTCGTCGTCGATGTTGTTGAAAAGTCGACCGGCGAGTTCTCGATCGGCGCCGGCTATACGTCGGGCGGCGAAACGCCTGGCCCGTCGGTTGAAGGCTCCATCACCGAGCGCAACTTCCTCGGTCGTGGTCAGTACATCAAGGTGTCTGCCGGTGGCGGCAGCAAGTCGCGTGACTTCATGGTCTCGTTCACCGAGCCATACTTTCTCGGCCGTCGCATCGCCGCCGGTTTCGACATCTTCCGGCAGACGCGAACCTACGACAAGTATGAGAGCGAGGCGAACGGCGCGACCATTCGTTTCGGCCTGCCAATCACAGAAGCTCTGTCGACGCAGCTTGCCTACAACTTCACGCAGGAAAAATATAAATACCGTGATCGTTGCTTGACGGATGGCGAATACGATCCGACCAAGAACAACTGCGATGATATATCCAACGCGATTCAAGAAGGCATTGCCGAAAGTCCTTGGAACAAGTCGTCGGTTTCCGGAACAATTCTCTACAACACCATTGATGATATGAAGAACCCGCATGCGGGTCTCTATGCGACCTTCACGACGGAAGTTGCCGGTCTCGGCGGTGATGCCAAGTTCGTCAAGCTGACGGGGCGTGGTTCCTACTATCAGACCCTTTCGGAAGAAATGGATATCGTTGGCTTGGCCAGCGTCGGCGGTGGCCATATTGCAGGCTACGGAGACGATGGCCTGCGCATATTCGATCACTTCAAGGGCAGCGAGCGCATGATTCGCGGCTTTGAATATGATGGTTTCGGCCCGTATGATGCCGCTACAGGCGATCATCTCGGCGGCACCACCTATTTCAACGCCTCTCTGGAAGCGCAGTTCCCGGTTCCGGTCATTCCTGAGAGCTTCGGTCTGCGTGGCGCAGTCTTTGCCGATGCGGCGACGCTCTACGGCAGCAAGATCGATGCTGCGGATGTTACCGTTGCCGGCAAGAGCATGGAGTGGCGCGCTTCGGTCGGTGCCGGTCTTATCTGGGCTTCGCCGTTCGGACCGCTTCGCGTCAACTACGCTGTTCCAGTCGTCAAGCAAGATAACGACGACGTCCAGAACTTCAGCTTCGGTATCTCGTCCCGCTTCTGATCAAGCGGGCCGACACTTCCGGGCCATCGTGCCCGGAAGAGAAGGTGCACATGTCCGATCCGGTTTTCTTCGCGCCGTCACGCCGCTATACGGCACTTGAGATAGCCGGCCTGACGGGCGCGGAGCTTGTCGATTCCAGCTATGGTAAAACGTCCATCTCCACCATCGCTCCAGCGAGCGAGGGCGGGAAGGATGCGCTTGTCTTTATCGAGGGCCGGAAGAACGCCGGCCCGCTGAGAACGCTCAACGCCGCCATACTTCTTTGCACACCCGATATAGCCGACCAGGCGCCTCCTGGCGTCGCTGTTCTCGTTACGCCAAGGCCGCAGGCAGCCTTCGCTCAGATCGGACGCCTGCTGTTCCCGGCTGCGGCATCGCCGCCGCCCATGACGGGTGAGACCGGCATTTCACCCCGCGCTCATATTGACCCTAGCGCCAGGCTCGAGTCCGGCGTCATTGTCGAACCGGGTGCGGTGATCGGTGCGGATGTCGCCATCGGCAGCGGCACCATCATCGCGCCGAACGCAGTCATTGCGCGGTCCGTGCAGATCGGCCGGGATTGCTTCATCGGGCCGAATGTCAGCGTGCAGTGCGCGCTCGTGGGTAATCGCGTGGTCATTCATAGCGGCGCGAGCGTTGGCCGCGAAGGATTCGGTTTCGTCGGCGGCGCGAATGGTCCGGAGCGCATTCCGCAAATCGGCCGCGTCATCATCCAGGACAACGTCGAGATCGGCGCCAACACCACCGTGGACCGCGGCGCGATGTCCGACACCGTCATCGGCGAAGGCACCAAGATCGATAATCTGGTCCAGATCGCGCATAATGTTCGCATCGGTCGTGGCTGCGTCATTGCCGGACATTGCGGCATTTCAGGTTCCGTTACCATTGGCGACTTCGTGATGATGGGCGGGCGTGTTGGCCTGGCCGATCATCTCACTATCGGCAGCGGCGCACGTCTTGCAGCTGCCAGCGGCTTCATGAATGACGTGCCGGCCGGTGAAGTCTGGGCCGGTCTACCGGCGCGGCCAATGATGGAATTCATGCGCGACGTTGCCGCAATTCGAAAATTGTCCTCAAAGCCCAAGAAGGGGTGAGACCATAATGGCTGACAACGCCCCGACCACGCTCGAAGCCGTGGACATTCTGGGATTGATGAAGCTTCTGCCTCATCGCTACCCATTCCTGTTGGTCGACAGGATCATCGAGATCGATGAGGACAATTCGGCGATCGGAATCAAGAACGTCACCATCAACGAACCGCACTTTCAGGGACATTTCCCCGAGCAGCCGGTCATGCCCGGCGTGTTGATCATCGAAGCGATGGCGCAAACGGCGGGCGCAATCTGCATCAAGAGCCAGAACACCGACAAGCCGTCGCTCGTCTATTTCATGACCATAGACAATGCGAAGTTCCGGCGGCCCGTCGTGCCTGGCGACCGCCTTCACATCCATGTGAAAAAGCTGAAAAAAAGAGGCAATATCTGGCGTTTCGCTTGCGAAGCGATGGTTGACGGCGCAAAGGCAGCGGAAGCGGAAATTTCCGCGATGATGTCGCCGCCCGTGGCCTGACCAGCGAGAATACATGCAGACTGAAACATTCATTCATCCGTCCTCCGTCATTGAAGAAGGCGCCCGCATTGGCGCAGGAGCGCATATCGGCCCGCTCTGTTACATCGGGAGCGATGTCGTCGTCGGTGAAAACGTCAGGCTCGTCAGCCACGTAACGGTCATCGGCGCAACGACCATAGGCGAGGGTTGCACCGTATGGCCCCAGGCCGTGCTTGGCGGACCGCCGCAGAACACCAGCCACAAGGGCGGCCGCACCACGCTGACGATCGGCAAGAACTGCACCATCCGCGAATTCGTGACCATGCATGTCGGCACCGACAATGCGCGCGGCGCAACCATCGTCGGCGACAACGGCACCTTCCTTGCCTATTCGCACGTCGCCCACGACTGCACCGTCGGCAATAACGTCACGCTGACGAATGGCGCTACTCTCGGCGGTCACTGCGAAATCGGCGACAATGTCGGCATCGGCGGTTTGAGTGCCGTGCATCAGTTTGTCCGAATCGGCCAGAATGCGTTTCTTGCCGGCGGCTCGATGTTTGTTGGCGATGTCATTCCCTATGCGATTGCCATGGGCAATCGCGCCAAGCTGCGCGGCCTCAACGTCGTCGGGCTGAGGCGGTCGGGCATGTCCAAGGCCGACATCATGACGCTTCGGCGGGCCTACAAGACGATTTTCGATCGCGCGCGCCCGCTCAGTGAAAATCTGGAGATTGCACGCGTCGAGTTCGCCGATTCTCCGACCGCGATGAAAATCGTCGATTTTCTCAGCGCGCGCGGCAAGCGTCACTATGCCGTTCCGCCGCTGAAGGGTGCCGTCGATGACGACGCCGACGAGGATTGAGCCAAAACTCCAGATAAAGCTTGCGCCCGGCGACAGGGTCGGCATCGTCGCGGGAAGCGGCAGACTGCCGATCAATGTCGCCGAACGTCTCACGGCTGTAGGTCACGCGCCATTCGTGGCCATGATCGAGGGTGAGGCGGACCAGGATCCGGCGCTGACATCCTGCGAACACGAGTATCTTCAGCTTGAAGACTTTGCAGTGCTGGTGCCGACACTGAAGCGCCACGGTGTCTCCCATGTCGTTCTGGCTGGGGGCATCGCGCGCCGTCCTGAATGGCGCAAGATCAAACCGCGCCTCGCACTCCTTGCGATCCTGCCGAGAGCCCTGACAGGGCTTGCACGTGGCGACAATGGGCTTTTGAAGGCATTGGTCGGCGGGCTGGAGGCCTACGGCATGAAGGTCGTGGGCGCGCATGAGATCGTACCTGACCTGCTGGCGGTCGAAGGTGCGATGACGCGCGCGGCTCCATTGAAGGCGGATTGGCGCGATCTGGATGCAGCACTTGAGGCCGCGCGCACTATCGGCGCGCTGGACGTTGGGCAGGGGGCTATTGCTATCGGTGGCCGTGTCATCGCTCTGGAAGGCATAGAGGGCACCGACGGCCTCCTTGCCCGCGTCGCCGGTATGCGCGGCCATGGGCGCATAGCCGGCAAGAAGCGCGGCGTTCTGGTCAAATGCGCCAAGCCAGACCAGGAGATGCGGGCAGACCTGCCGACGATCGGGCCGGCAACAGTCGAAGGCGCGCATGCGGCCGGCCTTGCCGGCATCGGTGTGGAGGCAGGCGGCTCGCTGGTGCTCGATTATGCAAAGATGATCGAGCGGGCAGACGCACTCGGCCTCTTCGTCGTCGGCCTACCCAAGGGTTCAGGCAAATGACCGCTGCACCGCTCAAGATAGCGATCGTTGCCGGTGAAGAGTCTGGCGACCTCCTTGGTGCGGACATCATCCACGCCTTGCGGAAGGCGACTGGCCGTGAAATCGAGCTTGTCGGCATCGGCGGCAGGCACCTGCAGGCGCTCGGGCTGACGCCGCTGTTCGACGGCAGTGATATCGCGTTAATGGGCGTCACGGCGATTCTTCGCGACCTGCCGCGTCTGTACAGGCGCATCGGCCAGACAGCGCAGATGATCGTTGCCGAAAAGCCGGATTGCCTGATCACGATCGACAGCCCGGACTTTGCCTTGCGCGTCACCAAAAAAGTCCGCGCGGCCGATCCGACCATCCCGATTGTCCATTACGTCTGCCCGAGCGTCTGGGCCTGGCGGCCGGGCAGGGCACGCGCCATGCGGCCACATGTCGATCATGTGCTGTGCATCCTGCCTTTCGAAACTGCCGAACTTGAACGCCTCGGTGGCCCGCCCGGCACCTATGTCGGGCATCGGCTGACGCAGGACCCCAACGTTCAGGCAACCGCCAGCGCGCAGGCGCATCCGCGCGATCTTTCGGACGGTCGCGAAAAGACACTGCTGCTTCTTCCCGGTTCACGAAGGGGTGAGGTGAAGGGGCTCATCGAGCCTTTCGGCCAGACCGTCTCTGCATTGCGTGCGCGTGGCCATAAATTGCGCATCCTGCTGCCGACGGTTCCGCATGCTGCGGATATGGTGAAAGCTTCGGTCGCCGGCTGGGAACAGCAGCCCGAAATCATTCTCGATCCGGCCGGAAAATGGCGGGCATTCGCTGAAGCCGACGCTGCCTTGATAGCATCCGGAACAGTTTCACTGGAACTTGCGCTCTCAGGCGTGCCGATGGTGTCCAGCTACAAGCTCGACGCTATCGCGCGTTTGATACTAAGCATGGTCACGGTGTGGTCGGCACTTCTGCCAAATCTTATTGCTGATCGACCCATCGTGCCGGAATTCTACGACAAGTATGTTCGGCCGCAAAACCTCGCCCGGCATATCGAGGCGCTGTTTTCGGATACCGCATTCCGGACCTGGCAGAAGGATGGTTTTGCCGAAGTGGCAAAGCGCATGGCGACCGAACGACCGTCCGGCGACATTGCCGCAGATGTAGTTCTGGCTGAGATCGCCAGAAAAAAAGCCAAATAAAAAGCGCCCGGTAGGGCGCTTTTTTAATGCTGGATATCTGGACGATCAGCGCTTGGCGATCGGCACGTAGTCGCGCTCCGGCGAGCCGGTATAGAGCTGGCGCGGGCGGCCGATCTTCTGGTGCGGATCCTCGATCATTTCCTTCCACTGGGCGATCCAGCCGACCGTGCGTGCAACGGCGAACAGCACCGTGAACATGGTGGTGGGGAAGCCGAGCGCCTTCAGCGTAATGCCGGAATAGAAGTCGATGTTCGGATAGAGCTTCTTCTCGATGAAATAGCTGTCGGTCAGGGCAATCTTTTCCAGCTCCATCGCCACGTCGAGCATCGGATCGTCCTTGATGCCGAGCTCGCCCAGAACCTCGTGCGTCGTCTTCTGCATGATCTTGGCGCGCGGATCGTAGTTCTTGTAGACGCGGTGGCCAAAGCCCATCAGGCGGAACGGATCGTTCTTGTCCTTGGCGCGGGCGATGAATTCGGGGATGCGATCGACATGGCCGATCTCGGCCAGCATGTTGAGCGCAGCTTCGTTGGCGCCGCCATGTGCAGGACCCCACAGGCAGGCAATGCCGGCAGCGATGCAGGCGAAGGGATTGGCGCCCGAAGAGCCGGCGAGGCGAACGGTCGAGGTAGAGGCGTTCTGCTCGTGGTCGGCGTGCAGGATAAAGATGCGCTCCATGGCGCGCGCCAACACCGGATTGACCTTGTATTCCTCGCACGGCACCGCGAAACACATATGTAGGAAGTTGGCCGCGAAATTCAGCTCGTTCTTCGGGTAAATGAAGGGCTGGCCGATGTGGTATTTGTAGGCCATGGCCGCAATGGTCGGCATCTTGGCGATCAGACGGATGGAAGCGACCATGCGCTGGTGCGGGTCCGAGATGTCGGTCGAGTCGTGATAGAAGGCCGACAGTGCGCCAACCACACCGCACATCACCGCCATCGGGTGCGCGTCGCGGCGGAAGCCGGTGAAGAAGCGTGACATCTGCTCATGCACCATGGTGTGGCGCGTGACGCGGTAATCGAAGTCGTCCTTCTGCGCCTTGGTCGGCAATTCGCCGTAAAGCAGTAGATAGCAGGCCTCCAGGAAGTCGCCGTGCTCGGCCAGCTGGTCGATGGGGTAGCCGCGATGCAGCAGGATGCCCTCATCGCCATCGATGAAGGTGATTTCCGACTCGCAGCTCGCCGTCGAGGTAAAGCCGGGGTCGTAGGTAAAAGCGCCGGTATCCTTGTAGAGTGCGCCGATGTCGATCACGTCTGGTCCGACGGAGCCACTTCGCACCTTGAATTCGTGGGTTTTGCCGCCAAATTCCAGTTTCGCTGTCGATTCGGTCATTGCAAACTCCCTTCGTTTCCATCCCGCGTCAAACGCGGTTTCTTGCAACGCAATATGTAAGGCATATCGAAATGCGCGCTTTTGCTATCGCATTTCTCAAGGCGTGCCAAGTTAGGCAGTGATGCTAATGTTGCACCGCAGCAGACGGGTTTCAATGCCCGTCGATGAGGCCAGAACGCCTTAATCGATTTGATCCGAAATGCGTGCCAGGCTTTCTTCGCGACCCAGCACGGCAAGCACGTCAAACACGCCGGGAGAGGTGCTTTTTCCGGTCAAGGCGGCTCGCAAAGGCTGCGCTGCAGCGCCGAGTTTCAGCTCGTTGGCGACGGCAAATTCGCGGATCGCAGCCTCTGTCGTGGCCGCATTCCAGTCATTCACATTTTTGAGAGCGTCCAGCGCGCCACGCAAGGTCGTGCGCGGTTTTTCGCCGAGCAGAACGGCAGCTTTCTCGTCCATCGCAAGCGGGCGCGCGGCAAACAGGAATGCCGCACCGTCAGCGAGCTCGACCAATGTCTTGGCGCGCTCTTTCAGGCCGGGCAGTGCTGCCAGAAGCTGCTTCTTGCGGTCTTCGTTCAGCCCCTCGGAAATCGCCGCGGCATTCTCAAGGTAAGGCAGCGTCGCAATGAAGATGTCGAGCAGTTCTGCGTCGTCCATCTTGCGCATATGGAGGCCGTTCAGCGCCTCCAGCTTCTGGAAATCGAAGCGCGCCGCGCCCTTGTTGACGTCGTCGATGTCGAACCAGCGGATCATGTCGTCGAGCGACATCACCTCATCGTCGCCATGGCTCCAGCCGAGGCGGACGAGATAGTTGCGCAACGCCGCCGGCAGGTAGCCCATGGCGCGGTAAGCCTCGACGCCGAGCGCGCCGTGGCGTTTCGAAAGCTTGGCGCCGTCCGCGCCGTGGATCAGCGGGATATGCGCCATGACAGGCACATCCCAGCCCATGGCGTTGTAGATGACCGTCTGGCGCGCAGCGTTGGTCAGGTGGTCGTCGCCGCGGATGATATGGGTGACGCCCATATCGTGGTCGTCGACCACGACTGCGTGCATGTAGGTAGGGTTGCCGTCCGAGCGGAGGATGATGAAATCGTCGAGATCCTTGTTGGGAAAGCGAACATCGCCCTGCACGCGGTCGCGCACGATCGTCTCGCCTTCGGCAGGCGCCTTGATGCGGATCGCACCCTTCACCCCGGCCGGTGCCTCGGAAGGATCGCGGTCGCGCCAGCGGCCGTCGTAGCGCGGCGGGCGGCCCTCGGCGCGAGCCTTTTCGCGCATTTCCGTAAGCTCCTCGGGCGAGGCGTAGCAATAATAGGCTTTGCCGGCGCGCACCAGTTCCTCCGCTACCTCGCGGTGGCGCGGCGCGCGCTCGAACTGCGATACCGGCTCGCCTTCCCAGTGCAGGCCGAGCCAGGAAAGGCCGTCCAGAATGGCTGCGGTCGCCGCATCCGTGGAACGCTCGCGGTCGGTATCTTCGATGCGCAGCAGCATCGTGCCGCCGGTGTGGCGCGCGTAGAGCCAGTTGAACAGGGCCGTGCGGGCGCCGCCGATATGCAAATAGCCGGTGGGCGAGGGGGCGAAGCGGGTAATGACTGTGTCGGACATAGGATTTCCAGAAGGCAGGGACGGGCCGGCGAGAGCCGAAGATGGCACGCATGGCAATTTGGTAGCGTTCATGTAGCATGGCTGGTCAGGGGTGCAAGGGGCAGGGGCAAGCCGAGATCGGCGCGAGGCGCGCGCGTGCCGGCCAGGCCCCGAATTGGGGAAACCTGGATGGCGCGCGAGACATCCACAGGCGAGGTGAGCGAGCGGGCGCAATTTGCCTATCCGCTCGACGCGCCGCTTGTTTCGCCTCCCTCGCGATTACCATCAGCCGAACCGGCTCCGACACCGCTGGCACCTTGGAAATCTCGACCGCCGCTTCTGCCGGCAGCCTGGCGCAGGAAGCTTCAGGTTGTCCCGTCGCGTGCACGCGCCACGCGCTCCTTCGCGTCGGCAATCGTCCTGGAACTTGAGCGCGGCACGCCGTTTCTTCTCGTTCCGGTGTTTCTGGCGCTCGGTGCCATCATCTATTACGGGCTCGAGGCTGAGCCGGATTTCCTGCCGATGTTTGGTGGCAGCGCCGTCCTGTCAGCTTTGCTTCTGCTGCTGCCTTCGCATCAACAGTTGCTCCGTTTTGCGGCGGTGGGGGTGTTGATCTGCGTCGTCGGCATGGGGCTTGCCAAGATCGAGACATGGCGTGCGGGAACCAAGATCATCGGCTCGGAAATCTCGACCCAACTGACCGGGCGTGTCGCAGGCATCGACCATATGGCCAATGGCCGCGTGCGACTGACAATCGACGTGCTGGCAACAGCAAGGCCGACGTTGCGCTACGCGCCGGACCGCGTTCGCGTTTCGGCTCGCAAAATCCCGCCGGGGCTGGCGGTCGGGTCGGAAATCAGCGGTGCGGTCAAGCTGATGCCGCCTTCCGGGCCGGTGCGGCCCGACAGCTATGATTTTTCCTTCAAGAGCTATTTTGACAGGATTGGCGCAAGCGGATTTTTTCTGCGCGGCCCGGAACTCGTCATGGCGGGTGAAGCGCCGTCGGTAGGTGACCGGTTTTCCATCTGGGTCGAAAATGCCCGAAACCTCATCGCGGATCGCATCAGAAGTCAGATCGGCGGCCCGGAAGGCGAGATCGCAGCCGCCCTTGTGGTCGGCATACGCGCCGGCATTCCCGAAGACATCAACGAATCGATGCGCCGCACCGGCATCTACCACATCATCTCGATCTCCGGGCTGCACATGGCGCTTGTCGCCGGCACCGTGATGGGCTCATTGCGCGCGGTATTCGCATTGTTTCCCGGCTTTTCGTCGCGCTGGCCGGTCAAGAAATATGCCGCCGCCGCTGCTTTGGTCGCGATTGCCTCCTATCTTTTCATCTCCGGTGGCGAGGTCGCGGCCCAACGCAGCTTCATCATGCTCGCGATCATGCTGACTGCGCTGCTGTTCGACCGCGGTGCGCTGACCATGCGCAATCTGGCGATCGCGGCCATCGTCGTCATTGTAATTTCGCCGCATGAGGTTATCGGCCCGAGCTTCCAGATGTCTTTCGCGGCAACGGCTGCTCTGGTCGGCGCTTATGCCTTGTGGGCGGAGAGGCGTTCGCAAAGGTCAAAGCCTTTTGTTCCTCCGGGCAATGCGTCACTGATTGCCGGTTTGACCAAGCGCACGATCGGCTCGGTCGGTGCACTCGCCATGACCTCGATCATCGCCGGTCTCGCGACGACCGCATTCGGCGCCTATCATTTTCAAAGGGTTTCGCCGCTCAGCCTGCTCGCCAATCTCGGCGTCATGCCCGCCGTATCGATCCTCGTCATGCCTTTTGCTGTCGCCGGTTCATTGGCGATGCCGCTCGGCCTGGATGGCCCGTTCTTCTACGTTATGGGCAAAGGGCTGACGGCGATGATCGTCATCTCACAATGGATATCGGATCGCTCGCCCATCGACGCCGTCGGGCTGGTTTCGGGGCGATCCCTGGTATTGCTCACCGTCGCGCTGGTGATTGCGACGATGGCCTCGACGTGGCTGCGGTTGCTCGCAGTGCCTTTCGCGCTCGCAGGAATGCTGCTTCTGGCAGATGTGCGAGCGCCAGACATTCTCGTCTCGGAAGATGCGAGACTGGTGGCCGTACCGGTCGATGATGAAAATCTCGCAGTCAACCGCGCGCGGCCGAACGAATTCACCATCGAAAACTGGAAGCGGGCGCTGTTGTCGGAATATCTGATCAAGCCGGTCGATACGATCAATGATGCCGGCAAGAAAAGGTCGAGCCGGGCTGGGCGCCGTAATTCACCAACCGACGCGTCCTTCGATGATTCCGCGGAAATTGAAGCGGCCGACCTTGCATCAAGCGATACGGCCGTTTCGTCGGGACAATCTCGCGAAAAGCCGGTGAACTCGCTCGCTGCTGGTTTCGATTGCCATAACGGTCTGTGTCTGGCGACGCACAGATCGGGCGCAATCATCGCTCACGCTGCCGATTGGCGTTCCGCGCGACGCGCGTGCGACTATGCCAGCCTCATCGTGATCGACGACGCGACTGCCGAGGATGTCTGCGAAGACGCCGTCCCGCTGGTTGTCACCAAGCGCGAACTGGCCAAGTTCGGCAGCGCCGCCGTCTATCTCTATGGCGACATTTCGGATCGTCGTGCCGAAATTCGTTTCGCGCTGACACAACCATACCGCCCCTGGCATACACAACGAGCATTTTCTCGAGAGGCGAGAGGACTGCCGCCTTATCAGCGGAGAGAAAGTAAGCCGGCGAACAATCAGTTAAAAAAGTCGAGATACTCAAATTCGCGAAGCGCCAAACCATAGTCAGGCGCTGCCGCGTGTCGTCAATAACGCCGGATCAATCCCACCAGCTTGCCCTGGACCTTCACACGGTCAGGTCCGAAAATCCGCGTTTCATAGGCTGGATTGGCGGCTTCCAGCGCAATGGAAGCGCCCTTGCGGCGGAAGCGCTTGAGCGTGGCTTCCTCTTCATCTACCAGCGCAACGACGATTTCGCCGGGGTTTGCCGTATTGGCATTGCGGATGATCACCGTGTCGCCGTCAAAAATACCGGCCTCGATCATCGAATCGCCTTTGACTTCAAGCGCATAGTGCTCGCCGCCCATGATCATCTCCGGCGGCACGGAGATTGAATGCGTCTTGTGCTGGATGGCTTCGATCGGCACACCGGCAGCGATCCGGCCCATTACGGGGATCGAAACGGCGGAGCCGACATCATCATTCCCGGCTACAGGGCCGCGCGCAGGTTCCGGGGGGCGTCGACCTAGGCTGCCCTCGATGACGCTCGGCGAGAATTTCGCGCGCTGCGGTGCCAGCCCGGGGGCCATGGAGTCGGGCAGGCGGAGAACTTCGAGTGCGCGAGCGCGATTCGGTAGCCGGCGAATGAACCCGCGCTCTTCAAGAGCAGTGATCAACCTGTGGATGCCGGATTTCGATGCCAGATCGAGCGCTTCCTTCATTTCATCGAAGGAAGGCGGGATTCCCGCTTCTTTCATCCTCTCGTGGATGAACATTAGAAGCTCGTGTTGCTTGCGCGTCAGCATGGCCACCCCCGAAGAATCAAACCAAAAACAAAACCAGAACAAACACTATCTGTTCCATTTGTGTTCTGCAACCGTTTAAATTTTAATGAATATCTTAAGGTACTGGAAACAATACGCGAACGCGCCGATATTGGAACCAGTCGATCGGATATGTGCCGATCGATAGGCCTGACCTAGCGAATCCTCAGGACGGTGCATGGCGCACCAGCCTCGGCCGCCGGCGCAAAAGGTTCGCGGATGATCAACGCATTGGCCTCGGTGAATGTCCTCAGCATTGAGGAATCCTGGATCTCGAACGGCGTCGCTACGAGCCCGGCATCGTCGTCTCGAAGAACGGCGCGCACATAATCCTGGCGCAGATCGTTGGCCTGCATTGCTGCGCCGAGGAAAGCCTCATGGATATCAGACACATGGTGCCGCCCGCCAAGTCGCGACAGCAGCGGCTTCAGGAACAGATGCGAGCAGACAAGACTCGCCACCGGATTTCCGGGCAAGCCGATGCAGCGGGTGTGCCCGAGTCGGCCGAACATCAGCGGCTTGCCGGGCCGCATAGCGATCTTCCAGAAATCGAGCTTTACGCCTTCGCTGGTCAAAACGTCGTGGATGAAGTCGTGATCGCCGACGGATGCGCCGCCCAGAGTCACGATCACGTCTGCGCCGGCCTCCATGGCTCGCTTGATCAGCGCCGCGATGGCCTCCTTGCGATCGGGCGCGATGCCGAGGTCGAGCACCCTTGCGCCAACCGATTCGGCGATCGCTGCCACGCCGAAGCTGTTCGAGGCGATGATCTGGTCGGGGCCTGGTTCGCTGCCCGGCGGCAAAAGCTCGTCGCCGGTGGCGATGATCGCCAGCAGCGGCTTTTTCACGACGGGAAGGCGAGGGTGGTTGGCCGAGGCTGCAAGCGAAAGCGCACCCGCGTCCAGGACCCTGCCTTTGTCCAGCAGCAGGTCGCCTGTGGAAAAATCGAGGCCCCGGCGCCTTATGTGGCGACCGGCATCCACCGTTTCGGTGACCTCTACGGTTCTGCCATCGAGCTTTCGGGTGTTCTCCTGAATGACGATGGTATCGACACCATCCGGCATCGGCGCTCCCGTGAAGATGCGGACGGCCTGACCCGGCTCTACTTTGCCGGCAAAGCGCCGCCCAGCCGGAGCTTCGCCGATAACGTGCAGCGTTGCCGGGACATTGGCGACGTCAGCACTGCGCACCGCATATCCATCCATGGCCGATGCGTCGAACGGCGGTTGCGTGCGCAGCGCTCGTACAGGTTCGGCCAGCACGCGCTCGGCAGCCTCGGCCAACGCTACGGATTCCGCGTTGCCGGGACCGGCGCCATCTAGCAGTCGCTGTAGGGCCTCGGCGACCGGAAGGAGTGCCATCTATGCGTCCACCCGGTAGTCGCCGGATTTGCCGCCGGTCTTCTGGACCAGCCTGATGCCGGAAATGACCATGCCGCGATCGACGGCCTTGGCCATGTCGTAGATGGTCAGGCAGGCGACGGAAGCCGCCGTCAGCGCTTCCATTTCGACACCGGTCTTGCCGGTGACGCGGGCAAGTGCGGTCACGCGCAGGCCGGGCAGGGAATCGTCAGCTTCGATGTCGACCGAAACCTTGGTTAGGAGCAGCGGGTGGCAGAGCGGGATCAGCTCATGTGCCCGCTTGGCCGCCATGATGCCGGCGATGCGCGCAGTGCCAAGAACATCGCCCTTCTTGGCGTTGCCCTCGCGGATCAGTTTCAGCGTTTCGGGCAACATGGTGACAAAGCCCTCGGCGATCGCCGTGCGCTCTGTTTCAGCCTTTTCGCCGACATCGACCATATGCGCCTGGCCTTCGACGCCGAGATGGGTGAGGGCGGGTTTGCCGCTCATGGCCTAGCCATTTACCGCTTGCGCGGCCTTGCCAGTCAGCAGCGCACGCGTTGCCGCTGCCACGTCCTGCTGCCGCATCAGGCTCTCACCGACCAGGAATGTGCCGATGCCGAAACGTTCCAGCCGCCGGCAATCCTCGTGGGTAAAGATCCCACTTTCGCCGACCAGCAAGCGGTCATCGGGCACCAGTGACGACAATCTTTCCGACGTCTCAAGGCTTGTCTCGAAGGTCCGCAGGTTGCGGTTGTTAATGCCAACCAGTTGCGAGGACAGTTTCAGTGCCCGCTCTGTCTCAGCCTCGTCATGCACTTCGATCAGAACGTCCATGCCGAGTTCGAAGGCCGCATCTTCCAGTGCCTTGGCATCGTCGTCCGTCAGGCTGGCCATGATGATCAGAATGGCATCCGCGCCCCAGGCGCGTGCTTCATAGACCTGATAAGGCTCGAACATGAAATCCTTGCGCAGGGCCGGTAGTTTGCAGGCCGCGCGCGCTTTGGTCAGGAATTCCGGGGCGCCTTGGAACGACGGCGTGTCGGTCAGCACTGAAAGGCAGGCCGCGCCGCCTTGTTCATAAGCTTGTGCCAGCGCCGGCGGGTCGAAATCGGGCCGAATCAAGCCCTTGGACGGGCTTGCCTTCTTGATTTCGGCGATCAGCGCGAAGCCGCCGGCATCGCGCTTGGCCTGCAAGGCAGCCTGAAAGCCGCGCGGTGCCTCTGCGTCGCGGGCGCGTGCCTTGAGTTCTGCAAGCGGTGTGCTGGCCTTGGCGGCTGCGATCTCATCGCGCTTGTAGGCCTCGATCCTGGTTAGAATATCGGCCATGTTCTATCCGTTCGAAACTCTTACCAGCGCGTCGAGAACACCGAGCGCTTGGCCATTGTCGATTGCCGCCGCGGCAGCTTTCACGCCGTCCGCCAGCGTTGCGGCCTTGCTGGCAACGACCAGGCCGGCACCTGCATTCATCAGCACCGTGTCGCGATAGGCACCGGGCGCTCCCGACAGCATATCCCGCAGCGCCTTGGCGTTGAAGGCCGCATCGCCGCCGCGCAGATCATCCTTGATATGCCGCTTGAGGCCGAATTGCTCAGGCGTCACCACAAAGCTCCTCAGCTTGCCGTCCGCCAGTTCCGCCACATTGGTTTCGCCGGTCGCTGTGATCTCGTCAAAGCCGTCGCCATAAACCACCCAGGCATTTTCCGCGCCCAGTGCTTTCAGCGTCTCGGCAACCGGTTCCACCCACTCCGCTGCAAACACGCCGACCATCTGGCGGGTGACGCCGGCCGGGTTGGAAAGGGGGCCAAGGATGTTGAAGATCGTGCGGGTGCCGAGTTCGACGCGCGTAGGTCCGACATGGCGCATCGCGGGGTGATGCGCCGGCGCGAACATGAAGCCGACGCCGACTTCATGAATGCAGTTGCCGATCGCCTCGGGCGTCAGGTCGATCTTCACGCCAAGCGCCATCAGCACGTCGGCCGCGCCCGTCTGTGAGGACAGGCCACGGTTGCCGTGCTTGGCCACCGGCACGCCGCAGCCGGCAATGACGAAGGCAGAAGCGGTGGAAATGTTCACGCTGTGCGAACCGTCCCCGCCGGTGCCGACGATGTCGATGGATCCCGCAGGAGCGTCGACCCGCAGCATCTTTTCGCGCATCGTTGCGACCGCGCCGGAGATTTCTTCGACGGTTTCGCCGCGCACGCGCAACGCCATCAGGAAAGCGCCGATCTGGCCGGGCGTGGCATCGCCCGACATGATGATGTCGAAGGCCTCCTTGGCCTCCTCGAAAGTCAGGGCCGCTCCCGTGGCGACCTTGGCGAGATGCGGTTTGAGCGTGGTCATCGTCAGAAGGCGAGTGCCTGGGTGACAGCGTTTCGGTTGATCTCGACGGTATACTGCGTCTGCAACCGCGCCACCAACTGGTCGAGAAGATCATCCGACATACCGGCCGCAAACTGCTTGCGCGCATCTTCCGGCACTGTATCGGCGCCTGCGCCGGCAGGCTCGAACACCTCGGCAACCCTGAACAGGATCTGTGCGTCTCCAGCCGGAGCCGGGAACACGCCGACGCCGTTTTCGCCGACGCCAAAGGCTGCGGCGACGCCCGGCTTGCCGAAATCGGCATCGTCGGCTTCGCGCTTCAACCCGCGCTTGGTCTGCTTTTCCTGCGACAGTTCGCTTGCCAGCGTATCCAGCGACGTGCCGTCCTTCAGGCGCTTTTGAAATTCCGCACCCTTGGCGGCAAGCCGCGTCGCCGTCTCCTGCTTGGTCCAGTCGGCAACTGCTTTTTCGCGCACCTCGTCCAGCGTGCGATCGCGGGCGGCGGTAACACTTTCGACCTCATAGAAGACATAGCCGCTCGAGCCGATGGTGACGGGCGGGTTTTCGATGCCGGCGTCAGCCTGGAAGACGGCCTGAATCAGTTCGCGCGACTGGGGCAATGTGTTGACGATCGAACCATCCGGACGCAGGGCTGAACGATCGATGGCGTCGATGGTCACGACCTTGAGCTTAAGCTTGTCGGAGGCTTCCTTCATCGATTCGCCATTGGCACGAGCATCCTCATAAGCGTCATGCGTCTGGATCAGGACGCGGCTGGCCTCGGTCAGCGCCAGGTTCTTGCGAATTTCAGCCGACAGCTCGGCGAGTGGCTTTTCCACCGCAGGCTTGATTTCGGTGACGCGCAAAAGCACCGGGCCGAATGCACCCTGCACGACCGGGCTCACCTCGTTGGCGCCCAGCGCAAAGGCGGCGTCCGCGACGGCCTTGTCGGCAATCCGGTCCTTGGCGACAGTGCCGAGAAGCGTGTCGGCCTGCGTCTTTCCTTCAGCGACCACGACCTTGTCGAAGGTCGCACCGCCCTTGATCGAATCAAGCGCTGCATTCGCCGCCTCAGGCGTCTTGAAGACAAGCTGCTCGATGGTCCGGGTTTCCGGCGTGGTGTAGCGCGCCTTGTTCTTCTCGTAATCCTCGCGAATTTGATCGTCGCCCACCGATGCCTCGTCGGCAATGTCGGCAGGTTCGAGTTTTACGTAGGAAAACTTGCGGTATTCGGGCGCTGCATAGGTCTTCTTGTTTTCTTCGAACCATTTCGCCAGCACATCCTGCGACGGAGCGGCGATCGGCTCGACCAGCGACTTGGGCAGAGATAGATAGTCGACCGTACGATCCTCGCCCTGGTAGAGCGCATAGGCGCGCAGGAACGTATCCGGCGCCTTCATGCCGTCAGACACCGCCTCGACGATCTGCTGGCGGATCGCCACTTGGCCCCGCGAAGCGAAATAGTCGTCCGGTCGCATGCCGACCTGGCGCAGCACATAGTCGAACTGCTGGCGGTTGAAGCGGCCGTCCGGTCCCTGGAAGGCCGTATCCTCGGCAGTCAGGGCTGCAAGCCGGTCCTTCGACAGGCCGAGGCCCATCTTTCGGGCCTGTTCGTCCAGCACTGCGCCGGCAACGAGCTGCGCCAGAACCTGGTTGTCTATGCCGAATGCGGTTGCCTGCTCGCGGGTGATGCGCTGGCCGAATTGCTGCGACAGCGCATTGATCTGCCGGTCATAGGCAAGACGGTACTCGTTGACGGAGACCGATGTGCCGCCGGCAGTCAGCACCTTGTTGCCGCCACCGCCACTCATCATTTCCCCGGAAATGCCCCAAACGGCAAAGCTCACGACCAACATGAGAAGCAAAAGCTTCGCAACCCAGGTTCCAGCGGCATTTCGCAAGCTATTGAGCATGATCGGTTCCGGTCTTGGCGTATTTAGGCATGTTTGGTGTTTGAACGAAGGGCAATAGCGTCCTTCCGCCTCACTGTCGATTGCTTTGTGGCCTGATTTTGGTAGGGAGGGCGCGGGTCGCCCTTACAATAAAAGATGGGAAGAACAATGACACCAGGAATTCGCCCGCTGGTCGCAGGCAACTGGAAGATGAACGGAACCAGCGCCTCGCTGAACGAACTTCGTGCCATCACCCATGGTTTCATGCACGGACTCGATGCCGACACCGAAGCCCTGGTCTGCGTACCTGCCACGCTTGTTTTCCGTGCGGCGGAAATTGCTGCCAGCACACCGGTGCGCATCGGCGGCGAGGATTGCCATGCCAAGGAAAGCGGCGCCCATACAGGCGACGTTTCGGCTGAAATGCTCAGGGATGCTGGCGCCAGCCACGTCATTGTCGGCCATTCCGAACGGCGTACCGACCACGGCGAAGACGACGCGGCCGTCCGGGCCAAGGCGGAGGCCGCCTGGCGGGCAGGGCTCGTCGCCGTCATCTGCATCGGCGAAACGCGGGTAGAACGTGAAAGCGGCGCGACGCTCGACATATTGTCGCGTCAGATAGAAGGCTCGGTTCCCGCCAGCGCAACGCCGGCCAACGCAGTGATCGCTTACGAGCCCGTCTGGGCGATCGGCACCGGCTTGACGCCGACGGTGGCCGATATTGCCGAGGCACATGCCCATATCCGCTCTCGCCTGCTTGAAAGGCTGGGCGCCGGCGCCGGCAAGATGCGCATACTTTACGGCGGGTCGGTGAAGCCGTCGAATGCGGTCGAATTGCTCGCCATCGATAACGTCGACGGCGCATTGGTCGGCGGAGCCAGCCTGAAGGCTGCCGATTTCCTCGGCATAGCCGAAGCCTACCAGGCGATGTGATTTTCGCTGGAAAATGCGTTGTAAACCCTGCTTCGCGCCCCATATTCGGGCGCGGGCTTGGAAATGCTGCAAAAGCATTGTATTGACCCGCTCCAAATAACGGGCCGTTTGGCGCTCGAACCAGATTTTGCCAGGAAATCCATGGAAACCGTAATCATCGTCATCCATCTCATGGTCGTTCTCGCGCTTGTCGGCGTCGTGCTTCTGCAGCGCTCCGAGGGCGGTGGCCTTGGCATCGGCGGTGGCTCGGGCTTCATGACCGCACGCGGCGCTGCCAACGCGCTGACGCGCGCCACCGCCATTCTGGCTGCGGCATTCTTCGCTACGTCGCTGATCCTTTCCATCATCGCCCGTTACGGCGAGCGCCCGATCGACATTCTCGACCGCGTGCCGACGACGCAGGGCGGCACGAACAACAATGACGGTACGGGCGGCACCGGCAGCGGTGGTGGCGTCCTCGACCAGCTTGGTGGTGCTCCGAGCACTCCGCCTGCCACGACGCCCGCTCCGACGACCACGCCTCCGTCGGGCAGCGATGCGGCCACGCCGCCGGCGACTGCACCGGCTCAGCCGGCAACGCCCCAGGTTCCGAACCAGTAATCTCCTTATAATCCCCTTCGCGATTTAGGCCCCGCCCTTGCAGGTGGGGCTAAGTCATTAGGAGTAGGGGCTTTTCGCGTTTCGGGCTGCAACCTGTTGTTGTTTGAACACACCTGCCGCAAATGGTGATTCTTCGGCTAAGAATCGCGGCTTCGTGAAGCAAGCCCTCCTTGTGATTTTCAGCGTTAATTGCTTATAAATCCCGCAGCGGCAATGTCGGCATTCGCATCGCATAAACCATGCGGTGCCGACGTGCATTTATTTCGGGATCGCAATCATGCTTATTCGCAGCCTTATTCTCCTGGGCCTCTGCGCCGCCATTGGCGTGTCCGCTCCGGCCTATGCCGAAACCACTCCGGCCAAGACCTACCTTTTCCCGCTCAAGAGCAAGGCCACGGAGGCTGACGCCAAGGAAGAAAAGGTTGAAAAAAAGAAGCTGACCGCCAAGGAAAAGGCAGCTCAGCAGAAGGCAATCGCCAAAGCGAAGGCCAAGGCCGACGAAAAGCAGGCGCGAGCCAAAGCGAAAGTTCAAACCGTGGCTGCCGTGCCGCTCGCTGATCCCTCTGCGATCGCGATGACCGGCAACAACGGCGAATTGCGCAGCGAAGCACAGGATCGTCCGCAGGGCGGGTTCCTCTCGGTACTCTTCGGCGGTGACCCGTCCTCGCCGAACATGCTGCCGCAGACCCGCGCGCTCGACGCCGTGCTGGAGCAGAAGCAGGCCAACAAGAAGTTCAAGGTGAAGTCGGACTTCGAGCCGCAGTCGGTTGAGTTCTCCGGCTATCCGCGCGGCACCATCGTCATCGATACCCGCGCCCGCTATCTCTATCTCATGGAATCGTCCTCCACCGCCCGCCGCTATGCGATCGCGGTTGGCCGCGAAGGCTTGGAGTTCAAGGGTTCGGCCAAGGTCGGCGACAAGCAGGAATGGCCGCGCTGGATCCCGACGCTCGACATGCAGAAGCGCGAGCCGAAGAAGTACGGCCAGTACAAGGATGGCATGCCCGGCGGCCCCGAAAACCCGCTCGGTGCTCGTGCGATCTATCTCTACCAGGGCAAGACCGACACCCATATCCGCATCCACGGCACCAACCAGCCGCAGACCATCGGCACCAATTCGTCCAACGGCTGCTTCCGCATGGTCAACGACCACGTCATGGATCTCTATCGTCGGGTCAAGATGGGTACGGACGTCGTCGTCCTGTAAATCTCTGATTTTACGGCAAAAAGGGCCGGCCCAGCCGGCCCTTTTTGTTTGGGCGTTTGTTCGCCGCAATAAACCTTGCCGGGAAAAAGCACGCTACGCTGATTTTCCACTGGCGGAATCAATCCTGTAGCGTTAAGCGATGACTCCCATGGCGCGATATGTATTCATCACAGGCGGCGTGGTTTCCTCGCTCGGAAAAGGCATTGCTGCAGCGGCCCTTGGGGCTCTCTTGCAAGCACGCGGTTATCGCGTGCGCATCCGAAAACTCGACCCTTACCTGAATGTCGACCCCGGCACGATGTCGCCGTACCAGCACGGCGAAGTCTTCGTGACCGACGACGGTGCCGAGACCGATCTCGATCTCGGCCATTACGAGCGCTTCACCGGCCGCTCGGCCAACCAGAGCGACAACATCACCACGGGTCGCATCTACAAGAACATCATCGAGCGCGAGCGCCGCGGCGACTATCTCGGCGCGACCGTGCAGGTCATTCCCCACGTCACCGACGAGATCAAGAATTTCATCCTCGGCGGCAATGAGGACTACGACTTCGTGCTGTGCGAAATCGGCGGCACGGTCGGCGATATCGAGGCGATGCCGTTCCTGGAAGCTATCCGCCAGCTCGGCAACGACCTGCCGCGCAACAACGCCGTCTACGTCCATTTGACGCTGATGCCCTACATCCCGACTGCCGGCGAGCTGAAGACCAAGCCGACGCAGCATTCGGTCAAGGAGTTGCGCTCCATCGGCATCGCGCCCGACATCCTGCTGGTGCGCGCCGACCGTGCCATCCCCAAGGAAGAGCGCAGAAAGCTGTCGCTGTTCTGCAATGTCCGCGAATCGGCGGTCATCCAGGCGCTCGACGTTGGCCACATCTATGATGTGCCGCTGGCCTATCACAAGGAAGGCCTCGATTCGGAAGTGCTGGCCGCTTTCGGCATCGACCCGGCGCCGAAGCCGCGCCTCGACCCGTGGGAAAACGTGTCGAACCTTATTCACAATCCCGAAGGCGAGGTCACCATCGCCATCGTCGGCAAATACACCGGCCTCAAGGACGCTTATAAATCGCTGATCGAGGCGCTGTCGCATGGCGGCCTCGCAAACAACGTTCGCGTAAAACTCGACTGGATCGAATCGGAAATCTTCGAAAAGGAAGACCCGTCGCCCTGGCTCGAAAAGGTCCACGGCATCCTGGTGCCGGGCGGTTTCGGCGAGCGCGGCTCCGAAGGCAAGATCCTTGCAGCCAAGTTCGCCCGCGAGCGCAAGGTGCCTTATTTCGGCATCTGCTTCGGCATGCAAATGGCCTGCATTGAGGCGGCGCGTTCGCTGGCCGGTGTCGAACATGCCTCCTCGACGGAGTTTGGTCCTACCGATGAACCGGTGGTCGGCCTGATGACCGAATGGCTGCGTGGCAACATGCTGGAAAAGCGCCGCGAAACCGGCGATCTCGGCGGCACGATGCGGCTCGGCGCTTATGAAGCGAAACTCGGCGAGGGATCCAAGATCGCCGAGATTTACGGCAGCACCGATATTTCGGAGCGTCATCGTCACCGCTACGAAGTCAATGTCGACTACAAGGAGCGGCTCGAGGATTGCGGCCTGGTGTTCGCCGGCATGTCGCCGGACGGCGTGCTGCCCGAGACGGTGGAGTACCCAGACCATCCCTGGTTCATCGGCGTCCAGTACCATCCTGAACTGAAGAGCCGCCCTCTGGAACCGCATCCGCTGTTTGCAAGCTTCATCGAAGCGGCGGTGGAGCAGTCGCGGTTGGTCTAACTGCAGCTCTTCCTTCTCCCCTTGTGGGAGAAGGTGGCACACCCCTTGCGAGTCGGATGAGGGGTGTTCCAGCTTGGCGCTCCGTCCAACATCCCTCATCCGCCTTCACTTCGTTCAGGCACCTTCTCCCACAGGGGGAGAAGGTGGAACGGGGCTCAAGCCTTTGCCGTTTTCGCTCCGGCGCTGACTGCGGCTGAGCGCAGCACGTAGTAGATCGCGCCGGCGATCGCGACGCCGAAGAACCAGCCATAGACGCCCCACCATGACGGCAGCCAGTTGGTGAAGTTCGGCAGGATTGACGAGAACAGTGCTCCGATACCCGCCGCGATGAAGGCGTTGACGTGCCAGCCGCTCTGGAAGCGGAATTCGCCATTCTCGCGGTAGAGCGCCTCCACGTCGACTTCGCTTTTACGGATAAGGTAGTAGTCGACCATCATCACGCCGAAGATCGGCCCCATCGTCGCGCCGATGATGTTGACGAAGGTCGCTGCATTGCCCTCCCATGGCGCGAATGGGTAGAGAACCAGTGCGATAAGTGCCGCGATATAGCCGCCTTTCTTGAAGTCGATCTGCCGCGGGAAGACGTTGGAAAAGTCGAAGGCCGGCGAGACGAAGTTTGCCACCACGTTGATGCCGAGGGTCGCTACTGCAAAGGTTAGCGCAGCGAGCATTGCCAGGAACCAGCTGTCGAACTTGGCCGAGATCTGGTCGGGATGCAGCAGCACCTCGCCGTAGACGTCATAAGCGGCGATGGTGGTAACGCCGGCAACCAGCGAGAACAGGATGAGGTTGATCGGCAGGCCCCAGATATTGCCCTTGCGCAGCGAGGCCTTATCCGGCGAATAGCGGGCGAAATCGCAGAAGTTGAGATAGAGCGCCGAGAAATAGGTCACCCAGATCGCGGCGACCGCAAATAGCGAGGTCCACGAGCCCGGAACGCCGGGCACGCCCGCATCCTTGGTCTTTTCCAGAAGCACATCCATCGGGATATCGCTGGTGATGGCGAAGGTGCCGGCCTTCACGCACAGATAGATGGCGAGGATCAGCATCATGACCCACACTGCGGGTCCGGCCCAATCCTGGAAGCGGCGCACCGTCTCCATGCCACGCTGGATGATCAGCAGTTGCAGCGCCCATATGATGACGAAGCAGATCACTTCCAGCGTCGAGTGGCCGAGCATGTGGCTGTTCTGGTGGAAGGAAAGCATGCCTTCGTTGCGGATCAATAGCGCCACGATGGCGCCGGAAGCGGCAGCCGTCTGTGCGCCGTACCAGAAACAGGCGACGATAGCCCGCACGATTGCCGGGACGTTGGCGCCCCATATGCCGAAGGAGGCGCGCGCCAGCACGGGGTAGGGCACGCCAGTCTTCACGCCGGCATAGCCGATCAGGTTCATCAGCACATAGATGATCAGAGAACCGATGCCGATGGCGATGATGAAATTGACGAAGCCGCCGCAGAACAGAAACAGGCTTGCGGCGAGATAATAGCCCCACAGGCTGTGAACGTCGGAAGTCCAGACGTTGAAGATCGAAAACGGTCCCCAGTTTCGAACCTTTGCCGGGGCAAGATCCTCATTGTATAAATCGGGCGATGCGCCTTTGATGGTCATGTTGAAATTCCCCTCTCGTTAACGCCCGCCCCCCGGACGTTAACTGGACAGGTTAGGCCTTCCGTTGGGGAAGCGGCAATCAGTCATTTGCCGGCTTTTGGAAGAAAGACATTCAACGTGAACGATGATTGTTGTCTTCGGCAGTCATGAATTTGGCCTTTGGAATACTTGCTGAGTCGGTACGCCCGGCGTCTCCCTCCCCCTTGAGGGGAGGGTGGCGGCGAAGCCGCCGGGTGGGGTCGCTGCGGCAGTGCTCGACGTTTCTTGGTGCCGAGCTCGGCATGAAAGACCCCACCCGCTTCCTTCGCTTCGCTCAGTCCGCGACCTCCCCTCAAGGGGGAGGTGAGCTCTGGCGCGTTTCATCATCGCCACGCCTGCTTTCGCATCTGGCCATTGTCAAAGAACTCCCCTCTATGAGGGTGGGAAGCGGGGCGCTTGGCCGTGCCTTCCTAGTGTAAATACGTGGCGCGACTTCCGCGCCCCGCTCGGTGTCTGTCCCGAAGTTGGCCGGTCACAACGCCCGCTCCATGTACATTCCATGGACAAGACGCCGCGGGTTCTCCGCATCCTGCGCGATCTGCCCTT